>JAUSPL010000402.1 GCA_030656535.1 Gemmobacter sp. | reverse complement strand
CGGGCGCTTGAGCAATTTGACGGCTCCGCGCCCGACGCGCTTGCCACCCCCGAAACCGACGACTATCAAATCCGAGGACTCTCGTTATGAACGAGGGACGACCGGGGGGCAGGTCAGTTCGCGAATTCAGGCCTATGACTGCGAGGCGTTCGCAGGCCGCACGGGATGATCCTTTGACAAATTGCTACAACGCGCTCTAATATCCAAGAACCAGATCGACTTCTCCCAGAAGCGGCTTGCCTGAGCTGAAATCGTTCAGGTTTTTGGCGAGACTGGGGGCAATGGACTCCATCCGTGTGATGCAGGCAATATGCGGTGTGAGCAGAATTTTTGAGTGACTCCAGAACGGATGATCGGCTGGCAGAGGTTCAGGGTCAAACACATCAAGAATGGCGGCGCTGAGATGGTCGTTGTCCAGGAATGCAACTAGGTCGCCTTGAACTAGGTGCTGACCACGTCCGACGTTAACGATCGCTGCCCCTTGAGGTAGCTGTCCAAAGAGATCCGCGTTCAGAATACTCTTGGTTTCCGACGTGAGCGGCAAAAGATTAACAAGGATATCCGTCTTTGATAGCATGTTTTGCAAGCCGTCATGGCCGCTGTAACACGTCACACCCCTGATATCACGCGGGCTGCGGGCCCATCCCGAGAGTTGAAAGCCGAACGGAAGGAGCGCGTCCAGCGCACCACACCCCAATTCTCCCAAGCCCAAAACGCCCACGCGCCTTTGCGTCGCCGGCGGCGGGACGGAAACCATTTTCCAGGTCTGGCTGGCTTGTTGTGCAACGTAGCTTACCAAATCCCGATGAAGCCCCAGAACGGCCATCGTCACGAATTCCCGCATCATCGCAGTAAGGTCTGGTGCCACAATTCTCACCAGCCTCAAATTGGCCGGAAAACCCCTCTCGAGAAACTGGTCCACGCCCGCACCGATCGAAAAAATCGCCTCAAGACCGGAATAGGAATCCAGATCGTCGGGAACTTGCCACGTCAGGATCTGACGCACGCTGTCCCGGTCGAACTCATCATCGGCAAGGACGATTTTTTGTTCAGGAACAAGTTCTTCAAGAAGGTGGCTAAGCTGCAAAGCGCGTGGCCTGTCTATGTTGATCAGCAGTGTCATTTTGATCCTTTTCTTTGTGGCGTTGACTATTGGCATACTCGCGCTGGAGAAACACGCGAAAGATGATATTGCGCCCGAGGCGCGGAGTATCATGGCCATAGTTAGTGACTCTGATGATGTGACCGCCCCCCGACGGCATCAATATGCCAAGGTGATGGGGTGGATGCCTCCCTCCCTGGCGGCATCGCAATGTGACAAACTTTGACTGTCGTGGCTCAAGGAAACGGAAGGAGGCATCCATGACTGAAGTTACAATCGTCGGGGTCGATATCGCAAAGAACGTCTTCCATCTCCATGGGGCGGCGTCCGATGGCTCAGTTGTTTTTCGCAAGAAGCTGACCCGGACGCAGTTCCAACGCTTCATGGCGTCTCAGCCAACTTGTGTCGTGGCCATGGATGCTTGCGGTGGTGCCCATCACTGGGATCGGGAAATGAAGCTACAGGGCCATGAACCGCGCTTGATTGCGCCGGGCTATGTCAGGCCATTTGTGAAGCGCCAGAAGAATAACATGGCCGATGCGGAAGCTATCGTCGAGGCAGCACTGCGCCCGACCATGCGGTTCGTGGAGGCGAAGGACGAAGCTGCGCAAGCACGCTGCATGTTGTTCCGGGGTCGCGATCAACTCGTCCGCCAGCGCAGTCAGACCGTGAATTCGCTTCGTGCCTTCCTCGCCGAGTTTGGCCAGATTGCTCCTGCGGGCATGCAGAACGTTAGCCGCCTTGCGGCCATTATCGCGGACACGGCCACGCCACTGCCTGCGCTGGCGCGCGAGTTCTGTGAAGAAATGCTCGAGAGGATTAACGCCTTCTCCGAACGTCTCGTTCACCTGACACGGTGGATCAACGAGGTGGCCGCACAGACTCCAGATGTAGCACGACTCCGAACCATGCCGGGGGTGGGGCCGGTCACAGCTCTCGCCATCCGCAGCTTCGCCCCGCCGCTGGAACAGTTTCGATCAGGCCGGGATTTTGCTGCCTGGCTCGGACTGGTGCCGCGACAGAATTCGACTGGTGGCAAAGAGCGCCTCGGCCGGGTGTCCAAGATGGGCCAGACCGATATCCGACGGTTGCTGGTCATCGGCGCGATGGCCGTCATTCGATGGGCAGGTCGGAAAGGCAACGTCTTGAACGCATGGTTGACGCAGTTGCTGGCCAGGAAACCAAAGATGCTCGTGGCAATCGCTTTGGCAAACAAGATGGCTCGAGGCCTTTGGGCGATGATGACATGAAACGAGGAATACCGGAGTTCGCCGATGCCGGTCGGCGTGGCTTCCCAGATCATGGTCGGATCGAACCAGATCGTCAGCGAGCCGCGGCGCTTAAGCGCCTTGTTATAGGCTGGCCAGTTCAGGGTCTTGTAGATCGGGGGTGTCGGTCTGCTCATGCAGCACGGCTACCACGCCGGATTCACAAGATGAATCCCCTCAGGCGATTTGTGCAACAGAGCCCACTCAAGCTGTGCCCTGCTGCGCCGTGCCAGTGGCGGCGGTCAGCACGCGGCCACGATACAGCCAATCAAGACTGAGGTCTGTCTAGGAGCAAAGCAACATGACCTCATCAAAGGGGCCGCCGTCGCTGTCGAACATCGAAACCGGCGGTGTGCGCCCGATGCTTTCGCAAA
>JAUSPL010000399.1 GCA_030656535.1 Gemmobacter sp. | reverse complement strand
TTTGCGACGGTCAGCCGACCGTCGAGGACAGCGGCCCTTGTGACAGCAACGCGGTGAGCTCCCTTCGGTGACCACCTCATCCTTCTACGCTTTCCCATGCGGGCATTGGCAATATCATCGACTGATCCTTCGGCACGAGATGACGAGATGGGCAGCCCGTTACGGTACCGTCGGCCATAGTCGACAAGGGATTCCATGTTGTTCGCGAGATAGGTGTACTGTGTCTCGCAGCGGGCCCGCACGCGTGCGGCAGCGGTGCGAACAGCCAGAGGTTCTTTCGCGAGGCCAGCGCAATCATGCATGATCCCATTCAGATAAGTTTCCGCGACCCGTGATCTGCCGTGCCAAAGCCACCAGCGGAGGCTTTTCGCAGGGCGCTGGAACAGCACCGGATTGCCAGTAAAGCCTGGTGTCTGGACCAGACCCTGAACGGCGGCCTCAACATGTCGGATGCGTATCGAGATATGCCACCAGTCTAGAATATGCTTCACTTGGCCGTCGCCACCCATGGCATTTCGGACGAGGTTTGGGAGAGCAAGCTCGCCATCGGAGATTACCGTCATCAGACGGCCTGGCTTCCATCCAAAGCCTGACAGCTCCTCTCGCATACGGTTGCCTGGCGACGCTGTTGCATTGACGACCAAGCCAAATCGTCGGCACATATTGCGACTTTCAATCTTGCCGACCACAAGATCCAGATGCCGCTGCTGATACTCTGGCCGACAGCGAATGTGGGCGCCGTCTAGAAAAACCGTCAGGCCGCCTTTGGACGATTCATCCGCGGGATCGCCTGACACCCTTGGACTTTTCTCGAGCGCCGTGGCAACTTGACCCAACCGGCCACGCACCGTGGTGTGATGAGGCGGGTGGCAGGGGAGAAAGCTCTTTATCAGCCGCGCGGCTTCGCGAAAGGAATGCCGGGATCCGAGTTCCGCATGTAACCGCTGCAGCTCCGGGGTAGCCCGGTCTGGAAAAAAGTAAGCAAGCGGAGAAATCGGCCCTGCGGAATTTGTCGATGACCCCGCATCACAGGGACAGCGGCGCAAGCGCGCGGCTTTGACCTGAATTCGCCCAAACAGTGTATCAAGAACGCGCGTGCGATAGTCATGGATGGCGCGCACCGAAGCACACGTCGGGCAGACACGGCTTTCACGGGTGATTTCCTCAACCTGATCGCAAAGAACTGCCCGCTGAATCTGTTCGACAACCCTCTTCCCATCCTCAAGGCGCAACCCAAAGCCTTCTGGGCAGGTCACCCGGTACGGTCGTGAAATGCCGTCAAGCTGATGAATTCGCTTCTCCCCATTTTCGAAGGTCGTTTCGACCGTAATCCGAACGTCCATGGCAGCCCCCCACCCAAAGAACTCATTCTAGCACAGGCCGTAACGACGAAGACGACCCCCATGTTTTGTCCGCTCCCCTGTCAGCTCCCCTTGCTTTGGTGGAGGTTTCGTTTCAGGGTGGCCTCAGGTCCCGCTCTTTCTGACTCCGCTCTTCGAGGTCCCGCCCGGTCAGCTTCCCGGCGCGCGCCACATCGACGTCGTGATACCGTGATCGACCAGAGCTTTTTGCGCGGCATAGGCCTCGCGCCATCTGGCGCGCGCGTCATCATAGGCCTGCCGGTTGGCCGGTTGCGGAGCGACGCTGCGGTCGATGCGGACGAAGGCCCGTGCCGCTTCGGGCAATGTGGCGAACTGGCCAAGGCCAGTGGCGATGGCGGCGGCGGCACCAAGCGCGGTCGCCTCGCGGACCACCGGGATCCGCACTTCGCGCCCCGTCACATCGGCCAGAATCTGCGGCCAGAGCCGGCCCTTGGCTGCACCTCCGCCCAGGATCAGCGGTCCCGAGGTTGGCGTTCCGGCAAAGGCCGAAACCCGGTCCAGGTTCTCGGCCGCAACAATGGCGGCGTTTTCCTGAATGGCGCGGAAGATGGCGCCTTTGCTGCAACGTTCAGGGTCAAGCGACAGGTTCAAAAGCGAGGGCGCGGCGTGATACCAGCGGCCGAAATCCATCGCGTCGGAATAGATCGGGATGATGCCATGCGCGCCGACCGGCACCTGCATAGCCAGGTCTTCCATCAGTTCATAGGCATCGCGGCCCTGGGCAACGGCTGCGCGCTTTTCCTCGGCACAAAAGGCGTCGCGGAACCAACGGGCGGTCAGGCCGACGAAAAAGCTGATCGCTTCGGCCTGATTCATCGCGGCCACGGCGGCGCTGTTCACCCGCACCCGCATGGTTGCATCCACTGCGCCAGAGGGGATGTTCACCACCTGCTGCCAGAAGGTGCCGCCGATCACCCCGGTATCGGCCAGATCAAGCACCCCCATGCCGACCGAGCCAAGCTGCACATCGCCGCCCCCGGCAATGACGGGGGTTCCGGGCAGAAGCCCGGTCTCGCGTGCAGCGGCGGCGGTCACATGGCCGACCACCGCGCCCGGTTCGACCACGCGCGGAAAGAGCGACCGATCCAGCCCCGCCCGGTTGATCAGGGTGTCGGACCAGTCGCGGCGGGCAAGGTCCATCAGCCCGTTGGTGCTGCCATTGGTCGGCTCGACGGTGATCTCTCCGGTCAGGCGCGCGGCGATCCAGTCGTTGACCATCGACAGCTTGCGCACCCTTGCCCAGATTTCGGGCCGGTGTTTTCGCAGCCAGTTCAGGCGCGGCAGCGCGCCAAGGGCAAAGGTTTCGCCGCTAATCAAGTAGAAGTCCCGCTCATAATCCGGGCCTTTGGCCTTCAACTCGGCCACTTCGGCCCCGGCGCGGCTGTCCACATTGGCGCAGGCCCAGACCTCGTGCCCGTCTTCGCCGTAAAGCACGATCGCCTCGCGCATCGAGGTGGAACAGACGCCGGCGATGGCGGCCCCGGTCAGGCCGCAAGCGGCAAGCGCCTTGCCGATGCAGCGGTTCAACAGCGCCCAGCCCCCTTCGACATCAAAGGCCATCGAGCCGGGAACGCCCGCTTCGGGCAGGTGACGCCATTCCTCTTGCGCGACGCCAACCTGATTGCCCTGCCGGTCAAAGATCACGGCGCGCCCGCTTCCGGTTCCGGCATCAAGCACAAGGAAATGGCTAGTCATTTCTGCCTCCGCAAAAGTTCACGCGCGGTTTCTTCATCGGTCACCAGCGTGTTGGCCAGTTTGCCGCGCAACATGCCGAGGATCGCTTCAACCTTTTCGGGCCCGGCGGCCGCAGCCACCACCGATGGAATGCGCCGCATGTCATCGGGCGTGACCGAGACGACATGGCGGTGCAGGTCCAGGTCCAGAATTTCTCCATCCCGGTCATAGAAGTGACCCAGAAGGTCGCCCACGGCACCGCGCCGGGTGAAAAGCTCGATCTCGGCGCTGGTGCAGTAACCATAGCGCACCAGCGTTGCTGAGCGCGCGACCGAGCCGACGCCGATCAGGGCCGTCCGCGCGGTGATCGCCATTTCCAGAACATGGCGGACATAGGGCTCGACCCGCAGCATCTCGGCCAGTTCCGGCGATGAAACCCGCAGAGGTGTGGGGATCAGGTGGGCAAAGCTTTGCGGTCCGTAAAGCCCGGTATTGCCGATATAGGCCGAAACGCCGCCGGTCAGGCTGACCAGCGAGATGTTCGCGCGGGGAAAGACCGGCGCCATGAAGCGCAGGGTGGTGCTGGTCGCCTCGCCCCAGCCGATGGCCAGGAGATCGTTCGGGATCAGTGTCCGCATCAGTAGGCTTGCCGCCGCCCGGCCGATGCGCGGCACCAGTGGCAACCCCTCAGCGGCGGGCACAACCCGCGCGTCGGCCAGCCCGAAAGCCGCGATCAGGTCTTGTTGCAGGCCGAGGCAGCCCTCATAGGGCGAGTTGATCCGCAACTCGATCAGCCCGGTCTGGCGGCCTTTTTCCAACAGCCGCGACACCTTGATCCGCGAAATGCTCAGCATGTCGGCGATTTGGTTCTGGGTCAGCCCATCATTGTAATAGTGCCAAGCCGCGCGGGCGATCTGCTCGACTTCCTCGCTGTCGGTCAACTGCGGCGCCTCGGGAAATTCTTCTTCATTCGACATCTGTCTTGCGACCTTTCGCTCTGGGTTAAAGCGATCATCTGGCGCGTCATTTGTCAATAGGTTCAGGCTTTCCGGCAGCATCTGGCGCAATTGCTGCATGGCTTGCTTGACATAATCGTTCAAATGATCTTGCATGGTACAAATGATCGAATCTGAGTCCGCCCGCCACAGGGCATCAGTTCGGCCGGTTTACTTGGGGGGGGCGTGCCGATGTTTGTTCAACTGGTGCATATTCGTGTGAAACCCGGCCGGGTTGCGGATTTTCTGGATGTCTTCCGCGTGAACTTTGTGGGAACGCGGGCGGAACCCGGAAATCACCGTTTTGACGTGTTGCAGGACGCCAAGGACGACCATCACTTTGTCATCTACGAAGTCTTCGCTTCCGAGGCCGCGGTAGATGAGCACCGCAAGACCGAGCATTACCGCCAGACGGTGGCAAGGCTGGCCGATCTGACCGAGGGTGGCCGCGACAAGGACTTCTTTCATCTGGTGATGCCGGATCGCGCAGCGGTTCTGGCGGGGGGAATGACGGAATGAACGCAAGGCGGCCCGTCCAGTCGGTCTGTGGCCTCAGCGTCGGCATCATGGCGGCCCCGCTGGACCGGCTTGGTCAGGCTGCCAGCCAGATCGCGAGCTGGGGCGGGATGGTGCATTTCGACGTGATGGATGGGGTCTTCGTGCCAAATCTCACGGCGGGGTCCGAGTTCGTGGCGGCCGTTGCCGACGGCAATTTCTGCGATGTGCATCTGATGGTAGAACGCCCGCAGGCGCATATCGCGGCCTTTGCGCGGGCCGGGGCGGACATCATCACCGTTCACGCCGAAGCATCGGGGGCCGCCGAGGCCCTGCGGCAGGTTCGCGAACAGGCCGCGCTTTTGGGACGCCCGATTCTTGCCGGGCTGGCCGTGATGCCCGGAACAGCACTGGCGCAGCTTCAGCCGCTGCTGGCCTTGGCCCCCGATCTGGTGTTGGTGTTGGCCCTTGACCCGCGCGATGGCAAGCCCGCCGATATTGGCAAAGCGTGCGAGCGGCTGACGGCCCTGCGCGCCACGATCAAACCGGGCACGATTTTGGCCATGGATGGGGGCGTCACCGTCGCGACCATCGACCAAGTGTCAGCCACAGCGCCCGATATCATCGTGTCCGGCAGCGCCATCTTCAAGGCCGCCGACCCGGGCCAGGCCTTTCGCCAGATGGCGGATGTCTGGGCTGCCGGGCGCATCCTTCCAGCCGGGGTGACGCATGTCTGACGCCCCTGCCCCCCTGGCCTCCTTGCGCGGCGTCTGGAAAGTGTTCGATGGCGTTCCAGTTCTGCGCGGCATCGACTTTGCGCTGCAGGCTGGCGAAGTTCATGCGCTGCTGGGCGGCAATGGCTCGGGCAAGTCCACCATCGTCAAGATCCTGTCCGGGGCCTATCAGCCAACCGAAGGCACCGTAGAGGTTGGAGGTCAGCCCACCGTTCTGGCCCGCCCGTCCGAAGCCCACCGCAACGGCATCTACATGGTGCCGCAAGAGCCGCATATCTTTCCCAGCCTGTCGGTGCTGGAAAACCTGACCCTGGGTCTGGAGGGCGGCACGGCGCAGGCCGATGAGGCGCGCAGGATTGCCCGGGAAATCGGCTTTGGCGGCGATTTCGCGGCACCGGGCGGCGCGCTGTCAATTGCCAACCAGCAGTTGGTCGAGATCATTCGCGGCCTCTTGCGCCGTGCCCGGGTGCTGATCCTGGACGAACCAACCTCGTCGCTGACCCGTCGCGAGGTGGATGCGCTGGCCGCCGAGATGCGGGCGCTGACCGCGCGCGGCATCGGCATCCTGTTTATCTCGCACCGGCTGGACGAAGTGCTGGAGCTTGCCGACAAGGTCAGTGTGTTGCGCGACGGCAATTTCGTTCTGAACCGCCCGACCAAGGGGCTGACCGCCGAGGCGCTGGTCGAGGCGATGCTGCCCGCCGATTTCGTGCCCCGGCCAAAGGTGCCGTCAGAGCCGCCGCAGGGCGAGCCGGTGCTGGAAGTTGAGGGTCTTGCCGGTCTGGCATTTCGCGATGTCAGCTTTCGCGTGCTTCCGGGTGAAGTCGTCGGCATTGCCGGCGTGGTCGGATCGGGGCGCACCGAACTGGCCGAGGCGATCTTTGGCATCGACGCGCAAGTGACGGGAAAAGTTGAAATATGCGGCCGGCCCGCACCGGCCCGCAGCCCGCAGGTCTGTCAGGCCATGGGTCTGGCCTATGTGCCCGAAGACCGCCATGCCCACGGCATTTTCCTGACGCTGCCCAGTTCGCGCACCATTGCGGCGGGGCTTTTGGCGCTGGGGCGCCGGTCGGTTCTGGCCGCTCGGGCGGAAGAGGATCTGACCCGCCGGTTCATCGACCGGCTGCGGATCAAGCTGAACGCGCCGGGGCAAGTGGCGCGCACGCTGTCGGGCGGCAATCAGCAAAAGGTGGTGCTGGCCAAGACCCTGGCCCCCGAACCGCGCGTGGTGATCCTGGACGAGCCGACCCGCGGCATCGACGCGCGCGCCCGGCAGGATGTCTACCGGACCATCCGCGAGTTGACGGCGCTGGGGGTGGGCGTGGTGGTGATCTCGTCCGAAATGGGCGAGGTCGCGGAAATCAGCGACCGGGTGATGGTGATGCGGCGGGGCAGGCTTGCCCCCCTTGGTGCGGGGCGGCAGGGCGTCGAGGCGATTTCCGCCGCAACTTTCGCCGCAACCGCCGGGGTCGCGCCATGATGCGGATCGCAAAAAGCCGCGAGGCGCTGGTGCTGGTGTTGCTGATCGCGATGCTGCTGGCGGTGGCGACCGTGAACAAGGCGGCAATCTACCCCTTTACCCTGATCAACATCGTCAATTCGGCGCTGTTTCTGGTCTTGCTGGCGATCGGGCAGATGTTCGTCGTGCTGACGCGCGGCATTGACGTCTCGGTGGGTGCGATTGCCGGGCTTTCGGCGGTGATCTTCGGTTTTGCGCTGAATGGCGGGGTGCCTTTGCCGGTGGCGATGCTGGCGTCCATGCTGACCGGGCTGGTGGCCGGGGCGATGAACGGGGCTGGTGTGGTGTTCGGCGGCATTCCCCCGATCATTATGACGCTGTCCACACTGGGCATCTATCGCGGGCTGATGCGGGTGTTGACCGGCGGCAGCTGGATCGAAGAAGTGCCGCAATCCATCAAGGCGCTGTCGGTGACCCGGGTCATCTCGGTGCCCGTGCTGGTCTGGGTGGCGGCAGCATTGGTCATCGTGACGGCGGTGCTGATGGCCCGGATCAGGGCCACGCGCAACTTCTATGCCGTGGGCGATAACCGCGAGGGGGCCTTTCTGATGGGGCTGAATGTCCGTGTGACCGAGCTTTCGGCCTATGCCTTGTCGGGCCTGTTTGCCGGAATGGCCGCCATCGTGTTTGTCGCCCAGATCGGCTTTGTGCCGTTGCAGACCGGGCAGGGGCAAGAGCTGAAGGCAATCGCCGCCGTGGTGCTGGGGGGGGTCAGCCTGATGGGGGGCACCGGCAGCGTCTGGTCGGCGGTGATCGGGGCGATCTTCCTGACGGCGGTGGACAGCATGATGATCTTCCTGAAGGTGCCGGGATCGTGGAACAACGCCGTTGCCGGGGCGGTGCTGCTGACGGTTGTGGTGACGGATTATCTGATCCGCCGCGCGGTGCGAAACCGCCATGCCGCCCGCCGTGCCGCCGAGATGCGCCTTGCCGAAGGCGACGCAAGGCAGACAGATCCTGCGCGCGAGGTGATGCCATGACCCTTCCACGCATGACCCTTCCTCACTGGGCCCGCAGCTGGGAAGCCATGTTGGCGGCTGCACTGGTGGCCGAGCTTGCGATCCTTGGCCTGATCTCGCCCGCCTTTCTGAACGTCGAGAACCTGCTGTTTTCGACCAGCGACTTTGCCCATGTGATCATCGCGGCCATCGGCCTGACCATGGTCATCATCACCGGCGGCATCGACATTTCGGGCGTGTCGGTGATGGGGCTGGCATCGATCGTACTGGGGCTGGCATTCGTGGCCGGAGTGCCGATCGGGCTTGCTGCAGTGCTGGCGCTGCTGACTGGTGCCGGGGCGGGGGCCTTCAACGGCGTGGTGGTTTCCCGCACCGATGTGAACCCGCTGGTCATCACGCTGGCCACGCTGTTCCTGTTCGCAGGCATCGCCACCGGCCTGCCGACGCTGCTGGATGTCCTTGGTTTCAAGGCTTACGGCGCAGGCGGGTTCGAGGCCTACCAATACGAAGGCATCACCGGCCTGCCGAAAAGCTTTACCAGACTGGGCACAGGCAGCATCGGCTGGGTGCCGGTGCCGCTGATCATCACCGTTGCGGTTGCGCTCATGGGGGGTTGGCTCTTGGCGCGCACGCGGTTTGGCCGGTTCCTGTATTTCATCGGTGTCAGTGCCGATGTGGCGCGCTATTCGGGTGTGCCGGTCCGGCGCACGCTGGTTGCGGTCTATGCCTTCAACGGGTTCTGTGCGGCCATCGCCGGGCTGGTCCTGACCGCCTATTTCACCTCGGCCCGGTCCGATCTGGGAAGCGAGGCTTTGCTGAACATCATCACCGCCGTCGTGCTGGGCGGAACCTCGATCCAGGGCGGGTCCGGGTCTGTTCTGGGCACGTTCCTTGCGGGGTTGGTGCTGGGCTATCTGCGGCAGGGCCTGCTGGCCTTGGGCATCACCAGCGACGTGGTGCCGGTGATCATCGGCGGGCTCTTGGTCGGCAGCGTGTCGTTGAAGATCGGCTCGGCCGCGCTGGCGCGCAACCGGGCAAACCGTGCGGCCTACGAGGCCGGTCAACGCGCCGTAGCCGCCGTTCCACCTACCACCCCATGACTCACCCAAGAGACCGGTCAACGGTCCTGCAACCCACGAACAACAACTGAAACCCAAATGGAGG
>JAUSPL010000396.1 GCA_030656535.1 Gemmobacter sp. | reverse complement strand
CCCGAGTGGAGGAATGGTAGACGCAGGGGACACAAAATCACCCGCCTCAAGGCTTCTCGGTTCGAGTCCGACCTCGGGCACCTCATTATCTTTACTGTATTTTCTTGCGTTGCGGCCTTCCTATGTAAGGCACTTGCGGCTATTGCAGCCCACAGTCAAAGCCAACTTTCATGTTCTGATCCCGCTGAGTCTGTGCAGACTTCGGCAGCAGCTTTGGCTGGCCTTCGCGCGCTGGACTGCCCCCATGTCTAGCGATTGGTTCGTGACAGCCTGAATTTGCGCGGCGCTGCATCCGGCCTCGGCCAGCCTTGCGGGGCGTGTCGGATTACTTTTCGTGAATCGTTCGGACCTATTGTCGGGTCGTTTACCGCACATCCTTGCCAGCGCACTTCTAAAGGATCTCGTTTATCGTGCGCCAGTCGCTTGAATTCGTGCCGTCGCCGGGTTCGCGCTGAACGCGCGGGTCGCTGCGCCACGCAATGATTGGATTTTCCAGCACATTGAAGGTGCCCTTGGCTTCTGCTGCCCGCGTTGACACGCTCAATAGAGCCGATCCAGTTCATCCGGGCCGCATCGCCGAGGTGTGGGTTAATGACACGACCGGGACGGTCGTCATCGTGACCGCGCGGGAGCTTGGCTGGATCTCTGCAGCCGGGCACAGCGCGGGGTGGGTCAAACCGGCGCCTTTCGGGACGCCAGGGTGATACGGGTGATACGGGTGATACTGCGCGACGCAGTGGGACGCGCAGTCAAGCCTTCCACAGCTTCCTCAGGACTCGGACGATCGTCGCGATCTGGCGCTTTGCCAGACGCCCGAGACGGGGATTGCGCCGCACGTGACCCGCGAGCCGCGGGCCAACACGCCAGTATACGGAGATGAAGACACGGCCCCAGGCGCGATGGACCAGCCACTGATCGCGAAAGGCGCGCAAGAATTTCACATCAGGATGCCATGGGTCGTTGTAGGCCGCTGTGGCGATGAAGCAGGTTCCGTCCTCGCTTTTGTCTTCCTCGTCCTCGGGGGCGGCTTCCTCTTCATCGTCTGAAGTTTCAGGAAGAACCGGTTCGCCGTGGTCATGATCTCCCCCGGACCCGTCAGTGTCGCTGCCGTGGTCTGTCCCGCCCCCGTGTCCGGCGTGAGCCCCATGTTCGTTCCGGTCATCATTTCCGTCCTCTTCGGACACATAGTGGTACCCGCCTGCATCGGCCATGTCGAAGGCGGTGGCCCCATAGTCAACGCCGTCGACCAGAAGGCTCGGCGGCGGCGCATCGCCATAGTAACCGGCCTCGACGCGGAACTCCTGCAGCATCTCCTCTTCAGGATCCGGCGTGATCGAAATGATCGGGTCACCGGCCTCCAACCGGTCCGCCGCAGCGGTCTGGAAGACCTTCAGGGTCACGCCCTTCAGCTCGATCGAGCCTTCGTCGCCATGGTTGATAACGGTATTGCCCGCGTCGTTTTCGTACAGTTCCACGGTCAGGGGGTCGATGTCATCCTGAAGCGTGATCAGGTCCAGCCCGACCTTGAAATCCTCGATGACATGCTGCCCGCTGTCCTCGTAGAAATGGAACCGGTTGATCGCGTCAGGCCCGCCGCCGCCGGTCAGGGTATCGTCGCCCTCGCCACCGATGATCGTGTCGTCGCCGTCGCCGCCCGACAGGACATCATCGCCGCGTCCGCCCTGAACGAAGTCGTTCCCAGACCCACCGTCTAGGGTGTCGTTTCCATCGCCACCCCAGAGCATGTCGTCGCCGCCGTCACCTTTGACAACATCGTTGTCGATTCCGCCGGCGATCAGATCGGCACCCTTTCCGCCATAAATGGTATCGTTGCCGGTATTCCCGTCGATGACGTCGTCCCCGTCGCTTCCCCGCATCAACTGTTCGCCGCGCGCGCCGCCGGTTACATGGTCGTGTGCGCTGCTCTTGCCGCCATAGATATGCGCGGCGTCCTTGTTCCCGGTATCGGCCACGACTTCTGCGCCACCCGGGTTCGAATTCAGGTTCAAATCGTCTTCCCGATGCGCGTAGAAGCCGCTTGGCACGAAGTTCCCGGGGTTCTCATACTGGACCGTTTCAGCCGAACGAAGGGTCTCAAGCGCGTCGCGGTCGAGGAAGTGCCGCTCTTCACCGGTCATGCCGGTGGTTCCGTTCCCAAGATCGCGCGCGCCGTCCAGCGCGTAAAAGATATCGTCACCAATCGCGAGAAAATGCTGCGCGCCAAGGTCTTCTGCACTGAATTCCGGATGCTCGGTTTCGATCACCCGGACTTTGACAACACCACCATCGGGCAGGGCGATGCTGTGTGGAAGATCGGTCAGGTCGATTTCCGTGCCCTCGATCAGGATGCGGTCCGAGGTCGGGTTGAAGTCGTCAAGGCGCCCGACGATCGGCGAATGGTTCTCGCCGATATTGGTGAACTGGTAGGTGTTTTGACCGTGCCCACCGTAGGCATGATGCCCCTGGTGACCGCTGGCATTGTGGATCTTCGTGACATCGAGGATGAACCAGTCATCCCCTTTGGAGCCAAACATGTGGATCTGGCCGGCGTTGGGGACCGACGCTTCAAGGATATCATCACCGCCGAAACCGGAAAGCCCGGTGGTGGCATGTCCTTCCACGTCAGGATCGCGATGGTGAATGAGATGGTCGTTCTTTGACCCTCCCTTGATTATATCTGTTGTGCTGTCGTCGCGCACGGTCTTGTGCGGGTCTGGGATCGTATTGGCCATTGAATTCCTTAAGGGATTACCACATGGATACAGCGTCGGCAGATGCAGACTTTGGTCGCCCCTCCAGTACGATGTGGATTACCCGTGCGAGGACGGGCCAGTGATGGTGGCCGTTGGGGAAGATGAATGCGGGGCAATATCCTTTGGTCGGCTTGGCACCCGGACGGACATGGATGTCTGCGAACGTAGTTCTGGTAGCGGATTGCCCTCGATAGGACCGCCCGATGTCGGGAGATCTGGCTTGCCAAAGATGCTGAGTGGGGGTTCGATCTCTTTCGAGATCCTAGTCAGCCAAGCCGACTCAACAGTGAATCGCTGCCTTTGGAAACCTGTCTGCACAGGCTGGCCAGTCTGCCTAGCCATCAAGACAATATTTCTGTTGGCTGGGTTGGTGCGGTTGAAAAGGACCATCACTCCGCCGCTTCCAGCAAGCAGTTGGGTGAAAACCGTTCAGCCACAGGCATCAGGCCAGCGACTTTGACATGACAAATCGCCGTTCTGGTTCCAAAGCGATACGATGCTACCAGAATCGACCGCATCCGGGGCTATTGGAATAGGGCTGACATGTGCAATCTGTATAACCAGACCCGTTCGGTCGATGCGATGCGCCAGCTGTTTGCCGATCTGAACAACCTTGGCGGCAATCTTCAGCCCGGCGATGTCTATCCCGACCAGACTGCCCCGATCATCCGCGCCGATGTCAGCGGCCTGGTGCTTCAGCGCGCCCGCTGGGGCCTGCCATCACCCCCGCAGTTTCACAGCAAATCCGGGATCGACCGTGGCGTCACCAACGTCCGCAACACCGCGTCAGCCCATTGGCGGCGCTGGCTGCGACCAGAAAACCGATGCCTGGTGCCGTTCACCCGGTTTGCCGAGCCGCGCGGGGGCAAGGGCACCGGCAATGCCTGGTTCGAGGTCCCGGGGGAACGCCCGGCATTCTTCGCGGGGATCTGGGTTCCAGACTGGAAAAGCCTGCGCAAACTGAAGGATGGTGAGACGACGGAGGATCTCTATGCGTTTCTGACCTGTGAGCCAAACGCGGTGGTTGCGCCAATCCATCCAAAAGCCATGCCGGTAATTCTGACCACGGCGGCAGAATGGAAGGCCTGGCTGTCAGCCCCCTGGACCGAGGCGCAGAGATTGCAGCGACCGCTTGCGGACGAAGACATCTGTGTGGTGGAAGACTCAGGTTCTTGATGCATCGTGACGTGCCCCCAACTTCTGTCCGGTGTCAGCAAGGCTCCGGGTCTGATGTTTGCCCATTCGGGCGGTTTGAGCGACGGGATGGATCGCCCTTGTACACTGAGGTCGGCAGGTTTTCGATGACTGCGCGCCTTTCTGCCCCTATGCTGAGCCTCACCACGCGGATGCATTTGGAGGACAGAGCCATGAAGACTATTGCCCTAGCCTTGGCCTTGTCACTGGCCGCCGGGACTGCCTTGGCGGAAGGCCAGGTCGGGATAACCAAGGACATGACCTCGGTCACCGTACAAACCGAAGACGGCCAGGTGGAGATCAACAGGATCCAGGACCCCGAGCATCAGGTCAGTGGCGAATGGGCGCTGACCTCTCGCCCATGCCCGGATTTTTGCATTCAGCCGCACAGCCCGGCCGAAGGGGTCACCACGATCGGCGAGTTGGAACTGATCGCGATGCTGCAAGACCCAGAGGCCTTGGTGGTGGACAGTCGCACGAATGACTGGTTCACAGGCGGCACGATCCCTGGTGCGATCAATATTCCCTACAACTTTATCGTTGACCAACTGGCCCAGTTGGGATGCGAGCCTGACTTTGAAGGCTGGGATTGCGAGGCCGCAAAGCCGGTCGCGCTTTTTTGCAATGGTGTCTGGTGCGGCCAGTCGCCCACGGCGATCCGCAACATGATAAGTGCCGGATACCCCGCCGACCGCATCTTCTATTACCGCGGAGGCATGCAGGTCTGGCGCTTGCTTGGCCTGACTGTAATCGGGGGAAAATAGCGGTCCGGACAGCGGCCCGGCCAGGCATGCCTTGGCCCGGCGATAGCTTCGCTGCGTGTGCCGCTCCTCAGGATGTCACAGTCGCCTGCTGGATGCTTTGCAAGCGATGCCGTCGAACACATCGTTCCCTGAACGTCTGTATCGCGCGCGCCACCGCTCTGTTCTGCTGCGGGCTGTGTGCCGGGCTGCCAGCGCCGTTGCATCCGCAAACATCCTTGCTTCGCATCGATAGGGTGGCTTCCAATCGCTTCTAACCCATTGTTCTTGTTGGGGTGCTGTGGTTTCCGATTTCCTGGAATTTCCCAGTGATTTCAACGAAACTGGCAGTCCAACCTGGGGCACACCTCTTTCCAGAAGAATTTTTCTTGATCCAACGGTGCCCTCGGGGCACGCGCATCGGTTTGCGTTGATCAATTGCGGCCATAATATGGTTTTGATCTTGCAGATCAGGCCGTCCGCAGCAGGCTGATTCGGGCGATACCGCCTGGAAACGCCCAGTAGCAGGACATGATTCTACGAATTGCGTAGGATTGACGCGAAATTGGAAACCTTCGGTAACCAACTTTGTCCGAAAGGTGACAGTCCATCAAAGTTTTCCCAAGGCGTTTTTCGCGCCACGATTGTTGCCCGTTTCATTCCGGCCCAACGACGGATCGTCACGGATATCGGGGAAAATGGCGTCAGGATGCAGGGAATCCGGCAAGACCGTCTCGGGATCATCTCCGAATCGGCAACAAAGGCTACAGGTGACTCGCCTTATGGTTGTATTATTGCTAGTGTTTTCAGTGACATACGCGGCATGGACAGGCAACGGCTCGGCTCTTTTTACTTTCCGGCAAGGATAATCAGACGTAAAAGAGTCTTGCCCTGCCGGAGACGGAAGGGCGGACCGTGGGGGCGGTCGTTTGAATGGTGTTGCGCCGCAAGGCGCAAGAGTTTCGGTGTGCAAGCTGCCTTGTGCGAGACTGTCCTGATCGCTTCAGGACAATTGTTAAGTCTTGCCTATCAAGCCTCTGCATCCCTTCGCACCTCAGGACGTCCGGTCAACAAGAGGCGCGCCGTTTTCGGCACGCATCATGTTCTGCTGTCAATTCGGACAGTAGATACGGATTTTCGGTTGGCGTCGAGTCTTCGACGCGCCGCGGAGAAAAGGGAACGCATCATGCCGGTTTTGGCGCTTTATGACTTCAACGATACGGATACCACTGCCAGGGACTCCGCGCTGGGGAACGGCGCACAAGATGGGATCTATCTGCAAGGTGCTTCGGCATCAGGCGGGCGGTTGCAGCTTGATGGTGTGAATGACATCGCCAAGATTTACAAAAGCGATGAATTTCAGATGGACCGTGGCACGCTGGAAATCCAGTTTTCCCAGACATCACATGTGGGCAGCGGGCCGAACACGGTGCTGTCGCGCGACAGCCTTAATCTGGGCGATGGCGGCGGATACCGGGTCGAGGTCTACCTTGATGGCTCGATC
>JAUSPL010000393.1 GCA_030656535.1 Gemmobacter sp. | reverse complement strand
GCCGAGTTTTGCCTCGAGGCCCTGAACGAGGCCATCCACAAGGTTGAGCCGCCCGAGATCATGAACACCGACCAGGGTTCGCAGTTCACCTCCTTCGACTGGACCGACCGCTTGAAGCGGGCCAGAACCAAGTTCCCGATGGATGGAAAAGCCCGATACCTCGACAACATCTTCATCGAACGTCTCTGGCGGTCCCTGAAGTATGAATGCGTCTAGCTGCACGCTTGGGAAAACGGGCCCCAGATCAAGGCAGGCGTCGGACGCTGGGTGACCTTCTACAATCACTTGCGGCCCCACGCCGCCCATGGCGGTCAACCGCCCGCCGTGATCTATTTCAACGCAATCGAAACCGATCAGCAGAGGCAGGCAGAAGCCGCAACCAGCCGGAAATCTGTCCAGGAGCTGGGGAGTAGCTCACGCAGTCCGAATGATCGGTCGTTGCAACGGCTACTTGAGACGACGTCGCGACAATCGAACCCGGCAGATCGATCATTTCAAGCTTGGTTACCTGTCGGAAAGGAATCACTCCTAAAGTTGGTCCAGCACGGCAGAAGCCACGCAAGAAAGAGACCAGAAGGTGCGGGCCAGTGTTCAAAGCCAGCTATAGACCCAAATCAGGCCATCACCCATTCTGTGTGACAGCCGTCGCCGCAGCTTTGCTTGCCGTTCTGCCGGGCGGTGCACCTGCGGCGCCCGGCGCAGATCCGGCCGATTTGTGTGATGCAGCGGCGCTGCAAGCGTCTGGTGAGGTCAGCGTTCCCGCGGATGTGATGCGCGCTATCGCCTTGTCCGAGACCGGCCGGACTCGCGACGGTTCGGTGCGGCCCTGGGCATGGGCCCTGAACGAGGCCGGTAAGGGACGCTGGTTCGATACCCGTGATGCGGCTCTGACACAACTGCGCGCGGTGCTGGACACGGGTGCGCGCAATGTGGATGTTGGTTGCTTTCAGCTCAATCACCGCTGGCACAGTGAAGGTTTTGCGACGCTTGAACAGATGATCGACCCGCTCGCCAATGCCCGCTATGCGGCCCGCTTCCTTGCAAAGCTTCATCGTGAAACGAATGACTGGTCGTTGGCGGCTGGTGCCTACCACTCAAGAACACCCGAGCACGCCTCTCGCTACCGCGCCCGATTTGATACCATCCTGGCCGCGCTGCCCAAAGCCCCCCGCCAGCCGCCGAATATGGTTGCGCGCAGAGGTGAGGCGAAACCGAACCGGTTTCCACTGCTGCAGGCCGGTCCGCAAGTCGGCGGATCCCTTTTCCCAACGGTGTCCGGGTCTGGGACAAACCTGTTGACTGCACCACTTCGCCCTCTGTTCGAAAAGGGGTGATCCATGCCCGTACTCACCTTGCGCGCACTGTTCCGACCCACGATCTTGCTGGCGCTGGCTTTGATGACCGTGATCGTGATGATGATCCTGCCCGTTCCCGCCTGGGTACTGGACGTCGGACTTGCGGCCTCCTTCGCACTGGCGATCTTGATCTTTACAATCACGCTGTTCATCGAGCGGCCGCTGGATTTTTCAGCCTTCCCGACAATTTTGCTCGCATCTCTGATGTTGCGGCTGTCGTTGAATGTGTCATCGACCAAGCTGATCATCAGTCAGGGCCATACCGGGACCAACGCCGCAGGAGATGTCATCGAGGGATTCGCCAGTTTCATCATGGGCGGATCGGTTCTGGTGGGTGTGGTGATCTTTTGCGTGCTCTTGATCGTCAACTTCATGGTCATCACAAAGGGCGCGGGGCGGATGGCCGAGGTGGGCGCCCGCTTTGCGCTGGATGGAATGCCGGGGCGACAGCTTGCGATCGACAGCGACATGTCGGCAGGCGCGATTGACCACACCGAGGCCAAGGCGCGGCGCGAACGCGAACTGGCCGAGACGAACTTCTTCGGGTCGCTGGACGGCGCGTCAAAATTCGTCAAGGGCGATGCAGTGGCGGGCCTGCTGATCACCCTGCTGAACATCGTCATGGGGTTGATCATTGGGGTTTTCATTCATGGAATGCCGGTCGGTCTGGCGTTTGAAACCTACGCAATCCTGACCGTGGGGGATGGCCTTGTCAGCCAGATTCCTGCGGTAATCATTTCCATCGCTGCGGCCTTGTTGCTTGCACGGGGTGGTGCGACCGGGGCCACCGACCTTGCGGTATTCAGCCAGCTGGGACGCTATCCAGCGGCGCTCGGGACGGTCGCTGTTCTGATGGCACTGTTTGCCGTGGTGCCGGGGATGCCGTTTGTGCCGTTCATGTTTGGCGCTTTGATCCTTGGGGGGGCGGCGCTACTGGGGACCCGAAAGGCGCAGGCGCTGCCCGAGATCGGGTCCGAAGCGCCGCAAGAACTGCCACGCGGCCGGCCGCTTGGGGATGTCCTCGATCTGGATGACATCCACATCGAGTTTGCCCCGGATCTGGTGACAATGGTGCTGGACCCGGCGACCGGGCTGGATGCGCGGATCGCCAATATCCGCACCCATGTAGCCTTGGCGTTCGGGCTGGTGATGCCTGAAATCCGCCTGACGGATGAAGCTACTTTGCCGCCCGGAGTTTACCGCATTCGCATTCAGGGGGTCGAGGTCGCACGTGACCGCCTCGCTGCGGATCGTGTGCTGGTCCTGCTGCCCGATG
The DNA here is from genome assembly GCA_030656535.1 of Gemmobacter sp. Lineage (GTDB taxonomy): Bacteria > Pseudomonadota > Alphaproteobacteria > Rhodobacterales > Rhodobacteraceae > JAUSPL01. The sequence goes on along the minus strand of JAUSPL010000393.1, from coordinate 4,773 downwards.
GTCCGGATGGCGCGCCCCCGGGCGAGGATACCCGGGAACCTGTTTACGGCGCGCCAGCGCGCTGGATCGGCCCCGACCATCAAGAGCAAGCGGCCCTGAGCGGGCTGACGGTGGTCACCTCGACCGAGGTCCTGGCGACTCACCTGCTGGAGATCATGAAGGCCAATCTGTCGCGGCTGCTGACATTGAAGGGCCTGCGCAGGTTGCTGGATGAATTCGTGAACCTGTCGGACCGCGGCAGGGCTGACGCAAACAAACGGCTGCTTGATGAGCTGATTCCTGAAAAGGTGCCCGTGGATCAGTTGTTGTCAGTGCTGCGTCTTTTGCTTGAGGAGCGGGTTTCGGTCCGCAACTTGCCGCTGATCCTTGAGGCCATCGCGGAACTGCGCAACGTTGCCCTGCTGCCCGAGGCTGTGTCCGAACATGTCCGCCGACGTCTTGGGTTTCAGTTGGTCGCGGAACTGAAGCGTCCCGACGGCAGCATCCCGCTGATCCAGCTTGCGCCTGAATGGGAAAACATCTTCATCCAGTACCAGATCGACACTGATCGCGGGCTGCATGATGTGGCGCTGCCACCCGATCTGTTCAACCGGCTGGCCAACGCGTTGGGTGAGCGTTTCGCAAAGGCGGCAGAACAGGGAGCGTCGCCGGCGCTGGTCACCTCTTCATTGCGGCGGCGGTTTTTGCGGACGGTGCTGGGTGCGCGCGGGCTACCCGCGCCGGTGCTGTCATATGACGAAATCGGCGCAGAGGCGCGTCCTGCCCTGCTTGGTGTGGTGCCAGCATGACAGAGTTCTTGCCGCTGTTCGATCGTCTGATGGTGGACGGACAGGCTTTGATGTGGGCGGGATTTCTGGTGTTTGTGCGCGTGGGCGCGGTCATGGCCTTGCTGCCCGGGTTTGGAGAACAATCAGTGCCTGCGCGTGTGCGCATCGTCCTGGCATTGGCGTTTACGGCGATCGTCGCCCCTGCCGCCGCAATGCCCGACGGACCACCCGCTGTTCGCGCCGTGCTGTCTGAGGCGGCAGTCGGGCTGTTGTTGGGGTCCGGCTTCAGGATGTTCGTGATGGCGCTGCAAACCGCTGGTGCGATTGCTGCACAGGCCACCTCCCTGTCGCAGATCTTTGGCGGTGTCGGTGCCGATCCACAGCCAGCCATTGGCAATCTGTTGGTGATCAGCGGTTTGGCCGTGGCAGTCTCCATGGGTCTTCATATTCGCGTCGCCGAGGCGCTGATCCTGTCCTACGACCTGCTGCCGCCGGGGCAGATCCCGTCAGGCGCCGATGTGGCACAATGGGGGCTTGCGCAGATCACGCGCGCTTTTGCGCTGGCCTTTTCGTTGGCGGCGCCGTTCATGATCGCGTCGCTCATCTATAACGCAGCACTCGGGGTCATCAATCGGGCGATGCCACAGTTGATGGTTGCACTGGTAGGCGCCCCCGCGCTGACTGCTGGTGGTCTGGTGTTGCTGGCGCTGATCGCACCAGTCCTGCTTGCTGTTTGGGCCGAGGCAATGGCCGGGTTCATGGACGCCCCGTTTTCGGTGCCAAGATGAGCGAGGATGACGCCGAAAAGGAACACGAGGCGTCCGAGCAAAAGCTTGAAGATGCCCGCAAACGCGGCGAGGTCGCACAAGGTCGCGACCTATACGCGGCTGCGGCCTTTGCTGGTCTGCTGGTCGCAGCATTGTCCATGGGGCTTGACGGGATCAAACGGATTGGGGCCGCTGGTGCCGTTTTGCTGGACCAGGCCGACCGCCTTGCCGCCGAACTTACGTCGGGACCGCCAGCGATCATGGGGGGCCTTGGGATAGGCGTCATTACTGCCGTTGCCCCACTTTTCGTGGTGCCCATGATTGCAGTGATATTGATGATCGTTGCCCAGCGTGCCTTTGTGGTCGCACCTGAAAAGCTGATGCCGAAACTGTCCCGCATTTCGCCCCTTCAGGGGGCAAAAACAAAGTTCGGGCGCGCTGGCCTGTTCGAATTCGCAAAAAGCTCTGTGAAGCTGATCGTGGTATCGATCGTGATGGGTCTGTTCTTGATGTCGCACATCGAACCCATCATCGCGACTTTGCACTTGTCACCCGGTGCCGCGTCGGCGGTGCTTTTCCAATATCTGCTTGAATTTCTGGCGATTATTCTGGTGATGCAAGCTGTGATGGGGGTCGTTGACCTGATCTGGCAACGTCAGGATCATCTGCGCAAGAACAAAATGTCACGCAAGGAACTTATGGATGAGTTCAAGAATTCGGATGGTGATCCGCACGTAAAGGCGCAGCGCAAGCAACGCGGACGTGAAATTGCGATGAACAAGATGATGGCAGATGTGCCCACGGCGGATGTGGTGGTGGTCAACCCGACGCACTATGCTGTGGCGCTGAAATGGAACCGCGCGGGCCGGGGTGCCCCGATCTGTGTTGCAAAAGGTGTGGATGGCGTGGCGGCGCGGATTCGCGAAGCGGCGTCCGGCGCCGGGGTGCCGATCCGCCATGATCCGCCGACGGCTCGCGCCCTGTTTGCAGCTGTGGAGATCGGGCAAGAGATACGCCCGGACCACTATCGCGCCGTCGCCGCCGCGATCCGCTTTGCCGAAGCGATGCGGCTGCGCGCCCGTGAAAGGGGAGGCACATGAGTAAATCAAAGGATATTCAGCACCTTGCCGTGATTGCCACTTTGGCGCGGGACATCAAACTGTCGAAGGTTGCCAAAGCGGGGGCCGCCCGGAACAAAAGCCTGCAACAGTTGATCGCCCTCTCGCCCCCCACCGTCAGCGACAGTGACCTGCCGCCGCTGGTGGTGGCCGACGCGACGCTGCGTCATCAGCATTCGGCCGCCAGGAAACGTGCCGAGATAAACCGAACGCTCGCCCAACAGACCGCGCTTTGGCTGCAGGCGCGCGACGATGCCCGCATTGCCTTTGGCCGCGCCGACGTTCTGACCCGGTTGTCCAAGAAGTGCTAGGGGCTTCGGGTCACTTGCATAGTGACGCGTGCGCCGATCGGCGCGTTGAACGCGGCCCATTTGGTGATGTGGGCGTTCACTTGTATGAAGGGCGGGTGGCATCAATATGCGACAGGACCAGACTGGTGTCCCCCGAAAATGAAGCGGAATGACCGCTAGCCGATTTCCATCGCATCGGCCAAAAGCTGCATCGTATAGGGCATGCGTGGGGCGTTCATGACGCAGGCGGTTTCGCCCGCTTCGACAACCCGGCCCTGGCGCATGACGACAACGTGGTCGCACAGCGCGCGGATCACGGACAGATCGTGCGATATCAACAGCATGGTCAGGTTCCACCTGTGATGTGCGTCGCGCAGAAGGCTCAGGACCTGGGCCTGAACCGAAAGGTCCAGCGCCGAAACCGGCTCATCCGCCACCAGAACGCGCGGCGAAACGGCCAACGCCCGCGCGATATTGACCCGCTGCCGTTGTCCACCCGACAGCGAATGGGGAAATCGCCCGAGGTGTTCCCGGCCCAGCCCGACCTGTTCCAGCAGGTCCGCCGCCCGCGCATCCCGCGTCTCAGCGGGGCCGATCTTGTGAATATCCAGCCCTTCGCGCACCGAGGAGACGATGGTCCTGCGCGGGTTCAGCGACGCACCGCTGTCTTGGAATACCGACTGGATCTGGCGTCGCTGCGCTTGGTGGGCGCCGCCGGACAGCTTGCAGGGGTCCAGGCCCAGCACCTGCACCGTGCCGGTCGTCGGCTTTTGCAGCCCCAGGACGACCCGGCCGAGCGTGGACTTTCCTGACCCGCTTTCCCCCACAATCCCGGTGATCGAGCCGGCGGGCACCTCCAGATCCACGTCTTGCAGCGCGTGGACCGACCGGCCGGTGCCGAACAGCCCTGACCGATAGGTCACCCCGACCCCGCGCAACCGGATAGCGGCGTTCATAGCGGCCTCCTGCAGGCCAAATCGCCGCGATCGGTCTGCGATACGGGCACAGGTGCCGCGCAGGCGGGCTCGGCTCGCGGACAGCGGGGGCGGAAGGCACAGCCCGCGTCCAGCCCGCGTGGCGAAGGTCCATACCCGGTCAGTGCTGGATATCCGCCGTGGTAGCCCGGCCGTGACGCCACCAGACCGGCAGTATACGGGTGGCGCGGATTGTCGCGAAAATCGCGCACCGGACAGGTTTCGGCAATGCGGCCCGCATAGAGCACGGCCACCCGGTCCGCGATGCGCGACACAACGCCCAGATCATGGGTGATGAACAGCACCGCCATGCCGCGCGCGGCCTTGCGCGCCTGCAACAGATCCAGAATCCGCGCCTGAACCGTGGCATCCAACGCCGTCGTGGGTTCGTCCGCGATCAGCAGCCGTGGATTGCGTGCCAAGGCCAGCGCCATCATGACGCGTTGGCGCTGACCGCCCGAAAACTGATGCGGGAAGCGGCGCAGCGCAGTGTCAGGCGCGGGCAGTTCAACCTCATCCAGCAGGGCGGTCGCCCGAATCCGGGCCTCTGCACGGGTCAGGCCCGGCTCATTGACACGCAAGGACTCGGTCAATTGCCAGCCGATGCTGAGGACCGGGTTCAGGCCCGACAGCGCATCCTGGGAAATCATCGCAATGTCGCGCATGCGCACAGCGCGCCGCTGAGCGGCGGTGGCCGCGACCAGATCGACCGGACCTGCCGCGACGTCCAGCAGCGCACGTCCTGCCAGCCGGCATTGATCGGGACGAAACGGGGGCTTGAGCTGACCCGTCAGCGCGCGCGCGATGGTGGATTTCCCGGACCCGCTTTCGCCGACCATGCCCAGCGTCTCGCCCGC
>JAUSPL010000392.1 GCA_030656535.1 Gemmobacter sp. | reverse complement strand
CTGTTCAAACGCCCGGATGCGCAGCATGTCGCGCCAGAACCCGATCAGGCGGTCCGGCGGCAGGTCATTGTCGGTCATGGTGTGGCCTCCGGCGGTTCGGGGGTTTCAAGGTTGGCAATGATCGCGGCCAGCAACTGCGCGGCAGCCACCCCATCATTTGCACGGTGGTCAAAGACCAGCGTCAGGGCCACTTCGCTGACAAACCGGATGCCGCCACGGATTTCGCGGGCCACACGGTCAATCCGGCCAACGCCTAGGATGGCGACTTGCGGCGCGGCGATGATGGGCGCAAACGACTGCACCCCCCAGCGGCCAAGCGAGCTGACCGTGAACGACGCCCCGGTCATCCTTGCGCCGTCCAGAGTGCCGTGGCGGGCAGCGACGGACAGGGTGGCAATCTCAGTGGCAATCACGGCTTCGGACTTCCGCTCGGCCTGCGGGATGGTCGCGGTGACAAGACCATCGGGCGTTGAAACCGCGACCGCAATGTCGGAATGGCTGGCAGCGCGGAAGGCGCCGTCCACCAGCCAGCCGTTCAGCCCCGGATGGTCGCACAAGGCGCGGGCCGTCGCGCGCACGATGGCCGCCGTCAGGCTGGATTTCCCGCGCGCAAGCACCTGCGTGAGGTCGGCAGGCGCCGTCAGCGCAACATGCGGCACCGTCTGCCATGACCCAGCGGTCGCAGCCGCAATGGCCCGGCGCATCGGCGACAAAGGCACAGTAGCATCGGCAGGACTGGGCCGCGACTTTGCAGCCGCCGCGACATCCTCGCGCGAGATGAGCCCCTCTTCGCCGGTCCCGGTCACACCAGCCAGATCCACGCCCAGCTCTGCCGCCAATGCCCGTGCCGCGGGGATGGCGCGGGCGCGTGGGGCCGGTTCGGCCTGCACCGCTAGGGTGGGTATCGGCATGGCGGCGTCGGCACGCGGCGGGGAGGGCGGCGGATCGGGTATAGCGATGGTTGCCCCACCCGATGCGCCGACCGTGGCGATGGTATCCCCCACTGCCGCCATGCTGCCCGCCGCAACATGAATGGCAATCAGCACGCCATCTCCCGGTGCTTCGATGTCAAAGGTGGCTTTGTCGGTTTCCACCGTTGCAATGATGTCGCCCTGCGCGACAGAATCGCCCTCGGACACAAGCCATTCGGCAACCTTTCCTTCGTCCATCGTATGGCCAAGGTGCGGCATTCCGACTTTCCAGATCATCCATCTATCTTTCGCGCACGGCACCGTACGGGAACGGTGGCAGGTGTATGCGCGCAATAATGGTCCGATAAAAAAATAATCAACAAATTTCGCACGGCATGTGCAAGGCCGCGGAACCTGACCTCCCCGGCCTCGGCTTGATGGGCGGATGGCGATGCAACACACCGTGCGGATTTTGGCGGGCCTGGAGGATTCATGCAGCAGTCTTGACATAATTGGTCCGATATTTCACTATAATCTAAATATCGGCTCTTTCGATCAACCTCGGAGGAGGAAGCAGGATGACACGTTCGACACAGACATTTGCACGCCCATCGCGTGCGGCGGCATCGCTCGTTGGCGCAGCGATTGCGATCAGCGTGTTCACGGCGCCGGTTCAGGCCGAAACCATGCGGCTGGTCGTTGGCCAGCAGGAAACCCACGCGCATTTCTATGGCTATGAACGGTATGCCGCGTGGCTCAAGGCCAACTCGGGCATCGACCCCAAGGTGTTCGGCCCCTCGCTTCTGGCTTTGCCGGAAATCCCCAACGGCGTTCGCGACGGGGTTGCGGGGATGGGCGCGGTCATTACCGCCTATTTCGCAGCCGAGTTTGCGGAAACCAACCTTGTTGCGAACCTTTCGATGCTATCGACTTCGGGTGACACCGTTGACCTGCCCGCCGCTGCCATGTCAGGCGCGATGATGGAATACGTGCTGCTGAACTGCCCGGACTGCCTGACACAGTACAAGGGGCAAAATCAGGTGTTCCTCGGGTCTGCCTCGACCTCTCCCTATTCCCTGCTGTGTGCCAATCCGGTGGTGACACTGGCAGACATGAAGGGCAAGAAGTTCCGTTCGGGTGCTGCGAACTTTGGCCGTTGGGCCGAAGATGTGGGCGGTGTCAAAGTGTCGATCCCGGGCAACGAGATTTACGACGCGATGTCGCAAGGCGTTGTCGATTGTGCGATGCTGGCCGTGGGTGACCTCATCGGGGCGAGCCTTGCGGACGTGACCAAGGCGGTCCACATGGGTGTGCCGGGCGGGGTGTTTGCAGGCATCGCCATCAACAACGTTAACGCCGGGGTCTGGGCCAAGCTGCCCGTCACCGACCGCGCGGCGATGATCAAGGGCACCGCCACGCTGGTGGCCGATATCGTGACCCGCCAGCGCCAGCTGGAACTTGACGCGATTGCCAAGGCCAACGAACTGAAGATCGCAATGACGCAAGCAGACGCCGAAACGATGACCAACTACGGTGTCTTTGTGGCCGGTGATCTTGCCGTCATTTCGACCGAGTTCAAGACCCAGTACAAGCTGAACGATGTCGATGCCAAGATCGCCAAAGTGCAGGAACTGGTGACCAAGTGGAAAGGTCTGACCCGCGATGTCGGCACCGATTCCGCAAAGCTGGCCAACATCTACTGGACCGTAGTGCTCTCCAAGGTCGACCCCGCAACCTACGGCGTGAAATGACCCCATCGCGGCCCCGGCACCCCCAGGGCCGCATTCACCTGCACGGCTGCAAGGAGACCAGCCATGACCGCGACGCTCGACCGGCTGAATGCAGCGTGCGCCTGGCTTGCAGGCCTCGCTGTCGCGTTGATGATGGTGCACATCTGCGCAGACGTTATCGGCAAGTACCTGATGAATGCACCGGTGCCCGGCACCATCGCCATTGTCACCCAGTACTACATGCCGGTACTTACCTTTCTGCCGCTGGCCTATGTCCACCACAAGCGGGCGCATATCTCGGTCGAAGTGGTGACCACGCGGTTTTCCGCGCGGCTGCAGCGCTGGTTGTACGTCGGTGCGCTGGTCATCGGTTGCGCGATCTTCGGTCTGATGGCGCAACTGGCCTGGGGCGAAGCGATGAGCAAATACGGCATCGGCACCTTCGCGTTGGAACAGAATTGGCGGATCGTCACCTGGCCTGCGTATTTCCTGCCGTTTGTCGGGTATGGGTTGCTCGCGATCTACATGGCCTTGCAGGCCGTCCGGTATCTGACCGGCCTTGCCAGCCTTGAGCCAAGCTGAGCGGGGGTGGCCATGTCGGACGGAGCAATCGGATTTCTGGGTCTTGCGACCTTGATGGTCATGATCGGCCTTCGGGTGCCGATTGGCTTATCACTCCTGAGCGTGTCGATCATCGGGCTTGAACCGGCACTTGGCATCCTGCGCACCATTCCGTTTTCCTTTGCCGCCAACTGGCAACTGAGTTCGGTGCCGATGTTCTTGCTGATGGGGTTCCTGTGCTATCACGCCGGCCTGACGCGCGGGCTGTTCGATGCGGCCCGGGTATGGCTGGGGCGGCTGCCCGGCGGGTTGGCGATTGCAAGCGTGTTCGGCGCTTCGGGATTTGCGGCTGTCACGGGTTCGTCGGTCGCCTGCGCCGCCGCGATGGGCCGGATTGCGGTGCCCGAAATGATGCGGCTGCGCTATGATCCTGCGCTGGCGACCGGGACGGTCGCGGCGGCGGGCACCATCGGCGCGCTGATCCCGCCATCCATCCTGTTCATCATCTACGGCATCATCGCACAGCAACCTATCGGCAATCTGTTTCTGGGTGGTGCTGCGGCAGGCATCCTGACAGCGGTGTCTTATATCGTCACCATCCTGATCTGGGTCGGACTGCGCCCATCCGTCGCGCCGCGTTCGGTCGAAACCTCCGACTGGCCCGAGCGCATCCGAACCCTTGTCGGCATCCTGCCCGTCGTCGGGCTGGCGCTGGCGGTGTTTGGCGGGTTGTTCGGTGGCGTCTTTACCCCGACCGAAGCAGGGGCGGTCGGGGTGGCGCTGGCGATGATCATCGGGCTGGCGCAACGCACGCTGACGTGGGCTTCGTTCAAGGAGTCGGTGACCGAAGCCTTCGTCACCTCTGCCGCGTTGTTTGTCATCGCGATCGGGGCGAACCTCTTGTCGCGGTTTGTCACGCTGTCGGGCGCCGGGGATGCGCTGTCTGACATCGCCATCGGCATCAGTGCAGACCCCTTGGTGCTGATACAGGGGATCACGCTGGTCTATCTGGTGCTGGGGATGTTTCTTGACCCGATGGGGGCGATGCTGATCACCCTTCCGGTGCTGCTGCCGATTGCCAAGGCATCGGGGTTTGACCTGATCTGGTTTGGCGTGATCGTCGCCAAGCTGCTGGAAACCGGGATGATCACGCCGCCTGTGGGGCTGAACGTGTTTGTCATCAAATCGGTAGTCGATCCATCGATCACGGTGACGACGATCTTCAAAGGGGTCACGGCCTTTTTGCTGGCCGACCTTGTGGTGGTGGTCCTGCTGGTGTCGCTCCCCGACATCATCCTTTGGCTGCCGCGTCTGATGAATGGCTGACGGAAGGATTGCGGAATGCGCAGGGTAGCGGGAAAAGTCGCCGTCATTTCGGGCGGCGCCAGCGGGCTGGGTGCGGCTTCGGCGCGTGTGCTGGCGCGCGAAGGTGCGGCGGTGGTGCTGGCCGATCTGGACATCGGCGGCGCACAGGCGGTGCTTGACGGCATCCGAGCGGCGGGCGGCGACGGCCTTGCGCTGCATCTGGATGCGGCGGACGAAGCCTCGTGGCGGGAGGTGATGGCGGCCATCCGCGCGCGGTATGGCCGGTTGAACATCGCGGTCAATTCGGCGGGGACCAACGTGGGGCGCAGTTTTCCCACCGACACCACGCTGGACGACTGGCGCAAGGTGATGTCGGTCAACCTCGACGGTCTGTTTCTGGGAACCAAACATCAGTTGTCACTGATGCGCGACAGCGCGCCGGTAAACGGGTCGATCATCAACATCTCATCGGTGATGGGGCTTACGGCGCTGCCCGGACTGGGTGCTTATAACGCGTCCAAGGGCGGAGTGCGGCTGTATACCAAATCAGTCGCACTGTCCTGCGCCGAGGCGCGGTTGAACGTGCGGTGCAATTCAATTCATCCCGGCTTCATCGATACCCCGTTGCTGCGCAAG
>JAUSPL010000233.1 GCA_030656535.1 Gemmobacter sp. | reverse complement strand
GGCGGTGGAAGAACTGGGCTACACGCTGGCCAACGGGCTGGCCTATGTCGAAGAACTGTTGCGCCGGGGCGGCGATGCCACGCAATTCGCCAAACGGCTGTCGTTCTTCTTTTACGTTCACATGGACCTGTTCGAAGAGGTCGCCAAATTCCGCGCCGCTCGTCGCCTGTGGCCGAAGTTGCTCGAGGAACGGTTTGGTATCACCGATCCAAAGGCACAGGCATTCCGGTTCGGGGTGGTCTGTGGCGGGTCGTCGCTGACCGGGGCACAGCCGTTGAACAACATCGTGCGGGTCAGCGTGGAAACGATTGCCGCCGTGCTGGGCGGGGCGCAGTCGATTTTCACCTGCGCCTTTGACGAGGCATTCCAGATTCCCACCGAAACCTCGGCCGAAGTGGCGGTGCGCACGCAACAGATCATCGCGTTCGAATCCGGCATCGGGCGCACCGTTGACCCGCTGGGGGGCAGCTATTTTGTCGAATGGCTGACCGATGAAACCGAAAAGGCCGTGCGCGGCATCATCGGCGAAATCGACGCCTATGGCGGTGTCGAAAAGGCGATCGAGGAAGGATACCTGCAAATGCGCGTCGCCGCCCGAGCGCGCGAACGCAAACAGGCCACCGACAACGGCACACGTGTGGTGGTGGGGCAAAACCATTTCCGCCGCGATGGCCAGTCCGAAGAAGTGGGAGAGGTGTTCACCCTAGACCCCACCGTCGCCGCGCGCGTGACCGAAAAGTTCCACCGCACCATGGCCACCCGCGACAGCGCCGGTGTGGCACAGACACTGGCAGCGCTGGAAACCGCTGCGCTTGATGACGCAGTCAACATCATGCCGTTTCTGGTCGATTGCTGTCACGCCTACGCCACCGTGGGCGAAATGGTGGCCACGCTAAAATCGGTCTGGGGCGAATTTCAGGAACCCATCCGGCTGTAAAGGAGACGCCAATGTCGAACGATCTAAAGGGAAAGCGCATCCTGATCGCCAAGCCGGGGCTGGATGGTCATGATGTGGGGGCCAAGGTCATTGCGCTGGCGCTGCGCGATGCAGGGGCAGAGGTGATTTACACCGGCCTGCGCAAGACCCCCACCTTTGTCGCCAAGCTGGCGGTGGAGGAAGACGTGGATGCCGTGGGGCTGAGCCTGTTGTCGGGCAGCCACAACGAACTGGTGGCCGACACGCTGGCCGCGCTGCGCGAGATGGATGGCGGCGACATTCCAATGTTCGTCGGTGGCACCATTCCGTCGGGCGACCACGCGGGGCTGCTGGCATTGGGGGTTGCCGCGATTTTCACAGCCGACATGGAACTGGATGAGGTTCTGGCCGTGATGGCCCGGCATCTGGCTGCCCGCAATCCGGGGGCCGGGCCATCCGGGGCTGGGGCGCATGTCTGATCGTCCGCTGTCGCGGCTGCGGATACTGGAGGTTGGGCATATGCTGGCCGGGCCATACTGCGGCATGTTGCTGGCTGATCTGGGGGCAGAGGTCATAAAGATTGAGATGCCCCCCGGTGGCGACATTGCCCGCAGCACCGGCAAGCACCGCATCGGCGACAGCACCACCTACTTCGCCAGCCTGAACCGCGGCAAGAAAAGCGTGGCGCTAGACCTCGCTTCGGCCGAAGGGCGGGCGGCGTTTCATGCGTTGGTGGCCACGGCGGATGGGGTGATCACCAACCTGCGCCCCGGCGCCATCCGCAAGTTGGGGCTGGACTATGCCACGCTGGGTGCCGTGAACCCGCGCATCGCCTGTCTGGCGCTAACGGGTTTTGGCCTGACCGGCCCTTATGCCGACCGGCCCGCGTATGATTACATCATTCAGGCCATGATGGGGCTGATGGCGCTGACCGGCGATCCGGGCGGCACGCCGACCAAAACCGGCTATTCCGTGGTCGACAATTCGGCGGGCATCATGGCCGCGCTCGGGTTGGTCGCCATGATCCACGGGGGCAAGGGCGGGCAGGCGGATGTCTCGCTTTATGATGTGATGATTTCACAGATGAACTATCTTGCCGCCGATTATCTGAACGCCGCCGAGGTGCCGCAGCGCCAGCACAGCGGCAGCCACCCGTTTTTCGTTCCGGCACAGATCTTCGCCACCGCAGACGGACATCTGGCGATCTTCATTTCGCATGACCGGTTCTGGCAGGTGTTCTGCGATGCCGTCGGGCAACCGGGGTGGAAGGTTGACCCTGCCTTTGCCACCATGGCCGCGCGCGACGCCAACCGGGTTCCGGTGCTGGCGGCGCTGTCGGCCTTGCTGCGCGGGCGCACGACGCAGGAATGGGTGGATCTGCTGGAACCCGTGGGCATCGTGATTGCCGGGGTCAGCACGCTGGATCACGCGCTGGACAGCGACTTGACTCGCGCGCGCGGCATGGTGGTGGACATCGCGCTGGATGATGGCACCCTGCGGCTGGTCGGTTCGCCCATCCTGATCGAAGGGTCCAGCCCCGATTACCGCCGCGCGCCGCGTCTGGGGGAACATACTGCGCACTTGGCGGGGCAAACGGCAGGCCGGCCCCATGCCGTCTGACGCGCACCCGATGCAATCACGCCGCGACCTTGCGCGCGCGCTCAGCCGCGCATCGCGCGGGTCCATCGCCGACCTTCTGGCGGCGGAAACCCCGCCGCTGGCCGACCCGCCCTGGACCATCGCCATCACTGGTCCGGCGGGCGTGGGAAAAAGCACGCTGGTGTCGCGGCTGGCCCCCTTGCGGCTGGCGCGGCTGCAAGCGGTGCCCGGCGCGCGGGCGCAGGATCTGCTGGCCGTGCTGGCCATCGACCCCACAAGCCCAGTCAGCGGAGGGGCCATTCTGGGCGATCGTATCCGCATGGATGCCATCGCGGGCGATCCAGCGGTTTTCATCCGGTCTATCGCCAGTGGAGGGTCGCACGGCGGGCTGTCGCGCAACATCGTGAACATTCTCAACACGGTGTTCGACCACGGCTTTGCCGAGGTGATCGTGGAAACCGTGGGTGCGGGGCAAAGTGAATATGCCGCGCGCCATCTTGCCGATTGCGTGGTGCTGGTGCTGCAACCCGATACCGGCGATTTTGTGCAGGCCATGAAATCGGGGCTGATGGAAGTGGCCGACATCTATGTCGTCAACAAGGCCCAGTTGCCCGGTGCTGCGCGCACGGAAGGCGAACTCGAAAGCCTCCTTCGCTATGTTACCCCGGCGTCGCGGCACTGGCACCCGCTGGTGGTGCCGCTGCGCGACCCTGCCGATCTGGCGGCGCTGGACCTCGCCGTGCAGGCGCACCGCGCCGCGATGATACCGGCGGAAATCGCCGAACGCCGGATGCGGCGCGAACAGCTGTGGCTGTCGGCCATGGTAACCCGCCGGATCGAAGAGATTGCGCAAGCCGGTGCTGGTGTGTCTGATCTACCTACCCGGCGCGCGCGCTATGCCCATGTGCTGCGCGCACTGGCCGATGACCTGTCCCGCCTTCCCGAAGGCTGACTCACGCAAAGGAGCCCCCGATGGCCAAGGAAACCGAATACCGCACCGACATCGGCTGGAGCACCGCCGACAGCATCACCGTGTTTGGCCGTGACCTACCGTCGGAAATCATCGGCAAGCTGAACTTTGGCGACATGGCCTTTCTGGAAATGACAGGCCGCATCCCTACCGACGAGGAGTCGCGGGTGTTCAACGCCATGTTGGTGACGCTGGTCGAACATGGGCTAACGCCCAGCACGCTGGTAGCGCGCATGACCTATCTGGGTGCGCCGGAATCGCTTCAAGGCGCGGTAGCGGCGGGGTTGTCGGGGCTGGGGTCAGTGTTTGTGGGCAGTGTCGAAGGATCGGCCCGCATGATCTATGAAGCGCCCGAGGGCGATGACCTGACCGCGGTAGCCGAGGCAGTGGTGGCGAAATACGATGCCGCAGGCGTGCAGATACCGGGCATCGGCCACCCTTTCCACAAACCGATCGACCCACGCACCCCGCGCCTGATCCAGATCGCGCAGGAAACCGGGTTTGCCAACCGGCCGGTGCTGCTCATTCAGGAAATCGCCCGCTTGGCAGGCGTGCGCAAGGGCAAGTCGCTGCCCGCCAATGCCACCGGCATTCTCGGCGCGCTGTGCTGCGAAATTGGGCTGGACTGGAAGATTTGCCGCGGGCTGGGTGTCATGGCCCGCGCGGTGGGCATCGTCGGGCATCTGCTGGAGGAAAGCCGCCAGCCGCTGGCGCGCAAGATGTGGCTGGATATCGAAGAACGCGCGACGCGCCATCTGAGGGACGGGGAATAGCGCCATGGTCATGGATGCGGGTACGGCCCTTGCGGGCAAATCGGTGGTGGTGACCGGCGCGGGGCGCGGGATCGGGCGCGAAGTGGCGCTGGAGCTGGGGCAGCGCGGGGCGCGGGTGGTAGTGAACGATGTGGGGGCGGCCATCAACGGCACCGGCACCGACAGCACCCCAGCCGATGAAGTCGTGGCCGAAATCCGCGCCGCTGGCGGCGATGCGGTGGCCAACCACGACAGCGTGGCCGAGTGGGCCAGCGCCAGCCGCATCATCGGCACCGCGATGGATGCGTTCGGCTGCATCGACGGCGTGGTCAACAATGCAGGCATCCTGCGCGACAAGTTCTTTTTCAACATGGACCCTGACGACTGGAAGGCCGTGATCGACGTGCATCTGAACGGGTCGTTCTTTGTTTCCCGCGCGGCGGCCCCGCAGTTTCGCGCGCAAGGGTCAGGGGCCTATGTGCATTTGGTTTCGACCTCGGGGCTTATTGGCAATCTGGGCCAGGCGAATTACGGCGCGGCGAAACTGGGCATTGCGGCGATGTCGAAATGCATCGCGATGGACATGGCGCGCTATGGTGTGCGGTCCAACTGCGTATCGCCCTTTGCCAACAGCCGCATGATCGGGTCGATCAAGGCCGGCGATGCCGAAGCACAGGCAAGGCTGGCAAAGCTTCAGGCGATGGAACCTGCCAAGATTGCGCCGATGGTGGCCTATCTGGTCAGCGATCTGGCGGCGGCGGTCACGGGCCAGATATTTGCCGTTCGCGCGAACGAGATTTTCCTGATGAGCCAAAGCCGCCCTTTGCGGTCCATGCATGAAGCAACGGGCTGGACGGTGGAAACCATTGCCGACCGAGCGATGCCCGCGATGTCACAGAATTTCTATCCGCTTGATCGGTCGCAAGACGTGTTCACTTGGGACCCGGTCTGAATGCCCGCCGATCTTGCCAGCCTGATGGCGTTTCGCCAGACCGGGGTCAGGGCCGACTGGGCCCCCGGCGATGCCAGCCTTTATGCGCTGTCGGTGGGCGCCGGGCGCGACCCGCTGGACCGCGTCGATCTTGGGCTTGTGCTGGAAACGCGCGGGCCTGCGGTGTTGCCGACCATGGCGGCGGTCATCGTGCGGCCGGTGACCCGGCTTCTGGGCCTCGACACGACCGGGGTGTTCCATCTGGAACAGCGCCTTGCGCTGTTGCGCCCCATCCCGCCGCAGGGGGTGGTGGTGTCGGACGCCCGGGTCGTGGCGGTGGTGGACAAGGGGCCGGGGCGCGGTGCCATCGTGACGGTGGAATTCGTGGCGCGGCTGGAAGATGCGGGGGAACCGCTGTTTGTCATGACCCAAACGGTGCTGGCGCGTGGCGACGGGGGCTGTGGCGGGTCGTTTGGCCCGGTGGCCGCCCGCCACCCCATTCCCGACCGCGCGCCGGACCTGACGCATCAGGCGCAGACCCGGCCCGATCAGGCGCTGCTGTACCGGCTGAACGGCGATCTGAACCCGCTGCACGCCGACCCGGATGCCGCACAGGCGGCGGGGTTTGCCGTGCCTATCCTGCATGGGCTTTGTACATGGGGATTTGCTTGCCATGCTATTGTGGCGGCGGTGCCGGGCCATGACCCGGCGCGCATCGCGGCGTTTGATGCGCGGTTCACCGCGCCGGTGTACCCGGGTGACGCCATTGTCACGGATATCTGGGTCGATGGTGGCACAGTGTCCTTTCGCGCGCGGGCGCCCGGGCGCGACGTGGTGGTGCTGGACAATGGCCGCTGCCAGATTGGCCCGAAAACCTGATGGGTACCTCAAATAATGCCGTTTGAATTTGCACCCCGGGGCGGATGAGATGGCCCCCACCGCGCAAGGACACCCTGCCATGCATCACGGACTCATCATCGACACCTTTCTGCACGGACCGTGGATCGGCGGCGACATTCCCGGCGGGCGGGCCGATCAGGTGGATTGGCTGGGCGACCGGCGGTTGCGGCGCGTGATGCGCACGTTTGACCATGTGAACGACCGTCAGGAAAAGACCGACCACATGACCATGCCCGAGGTGCTGGCCGCACTGGACCGCTCAGGCGTGGGGCGCGGTATTCTGGCGGCAAAGGTTTATTACGTCGCCCGGCCCGAAGCGGTGCTGGATCTGAACCGCCATTTCGCAGCACTTTGCGCGCAGGAGCCCAACCGGTTCAAATGGATCGCGTCGGTCATTCCGCCCGAACTCGGCGCGTCGAGTTACTGGGACGTGATGCAGAACACCCGGATGCTGGATGCGTTGGCCGGTTTGCCGGGGCTGTGCGGTATTCACATTACCCCGTCGCCGTGGGGTATCCTGCCCAATGACCGCTGGTTCTACCCGGTCTATGCCAAATGCGTGGAACTGGGCCTGCCGGTGTTCACCTATGTTGGCGCGCCGGGGCCGTTGTGGCCGATGCTGCCCAATGACCCGGCCTTGCTGGATGACGTGGCGCTTGCCTTTCCCGACCTGAAGATCATCGCCCACCACATCGGCGACCCATGGACCGAAATTTCGGTCCGCATGGCTGCGCGGCACGAGAATTTCTATATCTGCACGTCCGCATGGTCGCCCAAGGCCTATCCCGAACCGCTGATGCGGTTTCTGCGCGGCAAATGGCACGGGGTGCGCGGATGCGACAAGGTGGTGTTCGCATCGGATTACCCGCTGATGGACCTTGACCGCACAGTGCGCGATGCCCGCGCGATGGACCTGACACCGGATCAGCTGGCCGCGTTTCTGTGCGGCACCGCAGAGCGCCTGTTCTGGGGTGCGCCATGACCCCCGATCAGTTGCGGGCCGACGGGTGGACAGTGCGGGAAATCGGCGGCTTTGTCGGCCATGTCGGGCCGTTCTGGCGCCATGTCGGCCCGCATGGCACACGCTATGGTTTTGTTGCCGATGAGCGGCATGAAAACATGTTGGGCGTGGTGCAGGGCGGCATGTTGATGACCTTTGCCGACCGCGCGCTGGGGCTGGAGGCATGGGGCGTGATGGGCGGCCGCCCGTCTGTCACCATACAGTGCAACACCCAGTTCATTTCCAGTGCGACCATCGGGGCCTTTGTCACTATCGCCCCGCGCGTGGTGCGCGCCATGCGCAGCCTGATCTTCATGGAAGGTACCATGTTTTCAGGCGATGCGGTGGTGGCGCATGTGCAGGGCACATGGAAACTGGTGGGCCCCCGGCCCGTGAAGTTTCAAACCGCACAAGGAGATGCCCCATGAACCGCGTAGCAGGCAAGGTGGCGCTGGTCACCGGCGGGGCCAGCGGCATTGGCGCGGAATGCGCGCGCCTCCTGGCCCGCGAAGGCGCGTCGGTGGTGATCGCTGATATCCAGAACGACCTCGGCCATGATGTTGCGGACCAGATTACGACCGCAGGTGGCACGGCGATGTATGCCGATCTGGACATCACCGACGAAACCGCATGGATTGCCCTGATGGACAGCGTGGTCGCCCGGTTCGGCGGGCTGAACATCGCGGTCAACAATGCAGGCACCACGGTGCGGCAGAATTCCTTCCCCTCCGAAGCCAGTCTGGAGGAATGGCGCCACATCCTGAACGTCAATCTCGATGGGGTGTTTCTGGGAACCAAGCACGCACTTGCCACAATGATGAAGACGACGCCCGTGAACGGGTCGATCATCAACATATCGTCGGTGCTGGGCATCGTGGGGCAACCGGGCATCGGATCTTACAACGCGTCCAAGGGGGGCGTGCGGATCTATTCCAAATCGGTGGCGCTGTCGTGCTGCGAGGCGCGGGTGAACGTGCGCGTCAACACCGTGCATCCCGGCTTTATCCGCACGCCGCTGCTGGACCGCGCGGTCAGCAGGTTTGCCGATCCGCAGGAAGGCTGGGCGAAATACGATGCCCTGCAACCGATCGGGCATCTGGGTCTGCCCGAAGATATCGCCTACGGGGTGCTGTATCTGGCCTCGGATGAATCGAAATTCGTCACCGGCACAGAACTGGTGATCGACGGCGGCTTTACCGCGCGCTGAGCCTTGGGGGACCGATGGACCATTATCACCATTATATCGACGGCCAGTGGGTTGCCCCGGCGGGCGGCGGGCATATCGACAGCATAGACCCCTATACCGGCCAGCCCTGGGCCACCATCGCGCGGGGCACCCCTGCCGATGTGGATGCGGCGGTGCAGGCCGCCGATCGCGCGCTGACGGGGCCCTGGGGGCAGATGACCGCCACCGCGCGCGGGGCGATGCTGTGGCGGATGGGCGATGTGCTGCTTTCCAATGTGGACCATCTGGCCATGCTGGAATCGCACGACAACGGGCGCATCCTGTCGGATATGAAGGGCATCATCACCTATCTGGCGGAGTTCTTCCGGTACTTCGGTGGCTTGGCCGACAAGATCGAAGGCACGGTGCCGCCTGTCGAAAAGCCCGGATATTTCAACTATACCCGCCATGAACCTTACGGCGTGGTAGCCGCGCTGACGCCGTGGAACAGCCCATTGTTGCTGACGGTGTGGAAGCTTGCGCCCGGGTTGGCGGCGGGCAACACCTTTGTGCTCAAACCGCACGAATTTGCATCCGTGGGCGTGCTGACGCTGGCCGCGCTGATGACCGAGGCGGGCTTGCCGCCGGGCGTGGTCAATGTGGTGACAGGCGACGGGGCGGGTGTGGGTGCGCCGCTCGTGGCTCACCCCAAGGTGCGCAAGGTGGCTTTCACCGGCGGCGATGTGGCGGGCCGCGCCATCGCGCAATCCGCAGCGGCGGATTTCAAGCCGGTGACACTGGAACTGGGCGGCAAGTCGCCAAACATCATCTTTGCCGACGCCAATCTGGACAATGCGGCCAAAGGCACGGTGATGGGCATGTACACCACCAATGGGCAGGCTTGCGTCGCCTGTTCGCGGGTGCTGGTGCAAGACAGCGTTTATGATGAATTCATGGAGCGGCTGGTCGCCCTGACGCGCACCGCGCAGCTGGGCGACCCGACCGATCCTGCGACCGAGATGGGCCCTCTGATCTCGCAGGCGCATTTTGACCGCGTGCTAGGCTATGTGACCGAAGCAACGGCGCTTGGGGCCACCTGCACGCTGGGCGGGGTGCGGTCCACCCGTCCGGGGTGTGAAAACGGGTATTTTCTGGAACCCACTATCATCGGCGGCGTCTCCAACACCATGCGCATCGCGCAGGAAGAAATCTTTGGTCCCGTCATGACCGTGCTGCGGTTCAAGGACGAAGACGAGGCGGTACAGATTGCCAATGATACCAAATTCGGCCTCGGGGCCGGCGTCTGGACCGAAGACATGCGCCGCGCCTTTCGCATGTCGAACCGGCTTCAGGCCGGGTCGGTCTATGTCAATTCCTACCGCGTGGTCAGTTTCATGTCGCCGTTCGGCGGCTACAAGCACAGCGGTATCGGGCGCGAGAACGGGCAGGATGCAATCCGCGAATACATGCAGACCAAAAGTGTCTGGATCGGGCTGGCCGAAACCGCGCCGGCCCCGTTCGGCAAGCCCTATGGCTGAGCCAAGCCGGGGGTGCTAGCCTTTGGCCGACCAAGCCGCAGGGCTTTGCCCTGTCGCTGTTGCAAGCCACAGGGACGCACCACCCTATGTACAACCTCAAGGCCCTTCACAGTTTTGTGGCAGTGGCGGAAAGCGGCAGCTTCCGCAAGGCTGCCGAACTGCTCAACCGGTCGCAGTCGGCAGTGTCGATGCAGGTCAGGCAGTTGGAAGACCAGATCGGTGTGGCCCTGTTCCACCGGACCACACGCCGCGTGCAACTGACCCACGAAGGCGAAGTGTTGCTGGCGCGGGCGCAACGCGCGGTGGCCGAATTCGATGCCGGGCTGCGCGAGTTGCGCGAGGCGGCCAATATCGAAAGCGGGCGGATTTCGATGATCTGCGTGCCCAGCATTGCGGCAACGTTGTTGCCGCAGGTGCTGCGCCGGTTCCGCGATGCCCGACCCGGCATCACGCTCAGCCTGCGGGAACTGACATCCGCCGGGATCCTGCGCGCGGTGGAGCAGCAGGAGGTCGACTTCGGCATCGGTCCGATGGTGGACCGTGCCAGCGACCTTGAATTCACCCCGCTGGTGTCGGAACCTATTGTTGCGGTGATCCCCCGGCCCTGGTGGCTGCCCGGTCACTCCCATGTCTCGCTACACGATCTGGCCGCCATGCCGGTGTTGCAGGCCCCGACCACAGCGGCGCTGCGCGGCAATCTGGACCGCGAACTTGCCGCCCTTGGCCTGACGCTGAGCAGCAAGTTCGAAGTGGCGAATGTGCAGACCATGCTTGCCTTTGCCCGGGCCGGGCTGGGGGTGGCGATCCTGCCTGCGATGACCGCGCCGCAAACGCCGGAACCCGAGCTTCAGGTGTTGCCGGTCATGTGCCCGGTCATGGCGCGCATGATTTGCCTGATCACCCTGCGCGGCACCGCGCTTTCGCCTGCCGCGCGCGAACTGACCACGCTGATTCACGACAGCTTTGCAGCCGATGTGGCGCAGGCGCAGGGGCGCTTGAGCGGGAGCATTGCCCCGAATAACTGACTAATGCATTCGAAATACGCGTTTGACAGGACAATCGCATCGTTTCTAATCTGGCGTTGCGCATGCAGGTCCCTGCAGCCGCCCTTGCCTGAAACCCATACCCGCCCCCTCAGACCCTCTGGGGTGACATCGCGACCTGTGGCCGCGCTGTGCCGGGTCATCTCTGTGCCTGCGAAGGACCACCATGGACGACACGCCCCCCCCGCTTCCCCTGTCCGGTATCCGTGTCGTGGAGATGGCGACACTGGTGATGGGGCCAATTGCTGGACAGACGCTCGGCGATTACGGGGCTGAGGTGATCAAGCTGGAAACCCCGACTGGCGATATCTTTCGCCACAACGCCCCCGCAAGGTCACCCGACATGGGGGCCACCTTCCTGCAGTTCAACCGCAACAAGCAAAGCCTTGCGGTGGATGTGAAATCGGCCCGGGGGCGCGATCTTGTAGGGCGGCTTCTGGCGACGGCGGATGTGTTTTTGACCAACACCCGCGCCCAGGCGCTGGCCAAGCTGGGGCTGGATTACGACACCCTTCGCGCCACCAACCCGGGGCTAATCTATTGCGCGGCCTACGGGTTTTCCGAAGACGGCCCCTATGCCGGTCGCCCGGCTGCTGATGATACGATTCAGGCAATGTCGGGCCTGGTCGATCTGCAGGCCCGCGC
Organism: Gemmobacter sp.; assembly: GCA_030656535.1. Taxonomy (GTDB): domain Bacteria; phylum Pseudomonadota; class Alphaproteobacteria; order Rhodobacterales; family Rhodobacteraceae; genus JAUSPL01. The sequence continues at coordinate 9,975 of JAUSPL010000233.1, read as the reverse complement.
CACCGGCACGCCCGGGTTTGTCGCAACCGTGATTGCCGACAAGGCCATCGGCCTGTCGGTCGTCAACGCTGTGATGGCGGGCCTGATCCGCCGGAACCGTGACGGCAGGGGGCAGTTCATCGAAGTCCCGATGTTTGAAAGCATGGTGGCGTTCGTTATGCCCGAACATATGGCCGGTCGCAGTTTTGACCCGCCGCTCGGGCCTTCGGGCTATGCGCGCATCATCAACCCCAACCGCCGCCCCTATGCCACCGCGGACGGGTTGCTGTGTGTGCTGCCATACACGACGGATCAGTGGCTGCGGTTCTTTGCCTTGATCGGCCGCAGTGATCTGGCGGATGAACCGGCGCTGAAATCCCCCGAAGGTCGCAGCCGCCGGTTTGACGAGCTTTATGCCATGATTTCGGAAGTCATGCCGCAACGCACCACAGCGGAATGGGTCGATCTGCTGATCCGCAGTGACATCCTGTTCGGAGAGGTCAATCGCACCGACGATCTGCCATCGGACCCGCATCTCATGGCGCGCGACATGTTCCCGCAGGTCGATCATCCGACCGAAGGTCGGCTGACGCTGCTTGGCTACCCCATCCGGTCATCGGAACCTACGATGCAACTTCGCCGCCTGCCGCCGCGCCTAGGCGAACACAGCGCGGAAATCGCCCTGGGGCTCGGGCTTTCGGCAGACCACATCCGGGCGATGTTTGACGCAGGCGAGTTGTGCGCAAGCGTGCCGCAACCTGCCTGACACCACCATACGACGCACGATCGCGCCACAAGGGCGCGACACCAACGGGAGGACTGACATGACGAAATCGACCCTGATCCTGCACGGCCTCATGGCCGCTGCCGTGCTGATCGCCGCCCCGATGGCCGGGCAAGCGCGCGATCTGACCTTTGCCTCGGGCTGGCCGCCGGGGGGATCGGTGCCCAACTCGATCGAAGACACGGTGGAATGGATCAAGGCCAACAGCGACCTGAACCCGACGCACTACCCGATGTCCTTGCTCAGCTTTCCCGAAACACTGGCGGGTCTGCGCGATGGAGTGGCGGATATCGGCTATGTGCTGACGCCTTACTTTCCGAAGGAGTTTTCCGAAACCAACCTTGCCGCCGATCTGACCATGCTTGCCACATCCGGCAAGCCAACGGCGGCCCCCGGTCTGGCCATGTCGGCTGCGCTGGCCGAATACGTTGTGCTGCATTGCCCCGATTGTCAGGCGCAGAACCGCGCGCAGAACCAGATCTATATCGGCGGCGGCTCTACACCGGATTATTCGCTGCTGTGTGACCGCCCGATCAGCAAACCCGAAGACCTCATGGGTGTGAAGGTCCGCGTGGGTGCCGCGAACTTTGGCCGTTGGGTGGAGAACTTTGGCGGCGTCAAGGTTTCGATTTCGGGCGGCGAACTCTACGAAGCGATGTCGCAGAACGCGGTGGATTGCGGCGCGGTGGCCATTCCCGAACTGATCAACCTGCAACTGATCGACGTGGTGTCGCACATCACCCCCGGCATGCCCGGCGGCGTGTTTGCCGGTGTGGGCAGCGCGAACGTGAACCTTGATACCTGGAAATCCTTTACCACCGAACAGCGCGCGCTGATGCTGAAGGCGGGGACACGGCTGATGGCCACGATCAACGTGACCTATGTCGAAGCGGTCGAAGGCGGGCTGAAGGCGGCCAAGGACAAGGGCATTACCTTTGTCGAACCCAGCGCCGAACTGGTGGCCGCATCGGCGGCTTTCGTTGACGCCGATATCAAGGCCATCGGCGCACAGTTTTCCAGCACCTATGGCGTCAAGGATGTGGATACCAAGATCGCCAAGGTTTCCGAACTGATCGACAAATGGAAAGACCTTGTGAACCCCGTCTACAAGGACCGCGATGCGTTCGAAGCGCTTCTGTGGGCCGAGATCTATTCCAAGGTCGATCCGGCGACCTACGGCCTGAACTGATTATGAAAGCACATGCGGGCCGCCCCTGACCGGGCGGCCCGCAATTTGCAATTTCGGGAGGGGAACATGCAGTTTGTCGAACGGGTGCTGGGCCGCGTGGTGGATGCCGTGACGGTGCTGGGCGCGGTGGCGATATTTCTGATGATGGCGCATATCACGCTGGATGTGGCCGGGCGGTTCCTGTTCAACGCGCCGCCCCCGGGCACGTTGGTGTTCGTCGCCAACTATTACATGGTCATCGTCGCGTTCCTGTCGATGGCCTTTGCCGAACGGCGCAACCAGCACATTTCGGTCGAGATTCTGACCGAACGCATGGCGTTGGGGGTGCAACACAAGTTGGGCTTTGGCACCACGCTGTTGTCGGCGGGGATGTTCGGCCTGCTCGCGGGGCGCGGGTTTGGCGAGGCGCGCACGAAATTTGCTGACGGCTCCATCCTGATCGAACAGGGCGTCGCGATTCCGGTCTGGCCTTCCTATTTTCTGCTGCCTGTCGGTGCAGGGTTGATGTGCCTTGTCCTGGTTTTCAAGCTAGCGCGCTTTTTGCGTGGCGGCCCGGAATCCGCAACGTCTACACGCTTCTGAGACAGGAGAACTGCCTTGACACATGCTCAGATCGGATATGCCGGTATCGCAGTTCTGCTGGCGCTGATCGCGCTACGCACGCCGATTGGCGTGGCACTGCTGTCGGTGTCTTTCGGCGGTATCTGGATTTTGATGGGTGAGAAGGCCGCATGGGGTGCGCTTGGCGTGGTGCCCTACAACTTCGCAGCAAGCTGGCAGCTGAGCTCGGTGCCGATGTTTCTGTTGATGGGGTTCTTTTGCTTTCACGCCGGGCTGACCAAGGGGTTGTTTGACGCGGCCCGCATGTGGCTGTCGCGCATGCCCGGCGGGCTTGCGGTGGCGGCGGTGCTGGGAGCTTCGGGATTTGCGGCTGTCACCGGGTCGTCGGTGGCCTGTGCCGCCGCCATGGGCCGCATCGCGGTGCCGGAAATGATGCGCAACCGCTATGACGCTGGGCTGGCTACCGGCACCGTCGCGGCGGCGGGCACCATCGGGGCGCTGATCCCGCCGTCGATCTTGATGATTCTGTATGGCATCATCGCCCAAGTCCCAATTTCCAAACTGTTTCTGGCCGGGGTTGGGGCGGGGTTGCTGACCATGCTCAGCTATGTCGCGGTCATCGTGATCCGCACCACGCTGAACCCCGCGCTGGCCCCCAAGGTGATTGAAGACGTGTCGCTGCCTGCCCGGATGCGCGCGCTGGCGGAAATCTGGCCGGTGCTGCTGCTGATTGCCGGGGTGTTCGGCGGGCTGTTTTCGGGCGTGTTCTCCGCGACTGAGGCAGGGGCTATCGGGGCATCGCTTTCGATGGTCATCGCCATACTCAAACGGTCGTTGACGTGGGAGGTGCTGAAGAACGCGCTGATCGAAACGCTGCTGACCTCTGCCTCGCTGTTTATCATCGCAATTGGTGCCAGCTTGTTGTCGCGGTTTATGGCGCTGAGCGGGGCGGGCGGGCAGTTGGCATCGGTGGTCAACGGGTTCGGGGCCGACCCGTTGTTGCTGATGATCGGAATCGCGCTGATCTATCTGGTGCTGGGGATGTTCCTTGAACCCATCGGGGCCATGCTGCTGACCTTGCCCATCCTGCTGCCGATCCTGAAAACGGCAGGGGTGGACATGGTTTGGTTCGGCATCCTGCTGACCAAGTTTCTGGAGGTGGGGATGATCACCCCGCCCATCGGGCTGAACGTCTTTGTCATCAAAAGCGTGGTGGGTGATCTTGCATCGACCGGCACGATCTTTCGCGGGGTGATGTGGTTTCTGGTTGCCGATCTGGTGGTGGTGACCATGTTGATCGTGTGGCCGCAGATCATCATGTTCCTGCCCGGAATATTCGGCTGAACCCCTGCGCCACCCGGCCGATATGCCGGGTGGTCCGCGCAAGATTCAATTAGTCATACGTAAAGAATGGTTGATATTTAAATAGGTCGGACGTAAGGTCACTGCAGATCCGGGGAGGCTCAAGTGATGACGCGCAAAGGCCTGCTGAACCTGACACAAGAGCGGATCGTGCTTTTGTTGACAGTGGTGATGTTTCTGACCTTTTCCATCTCCATCGACCGCTTTCTGCAGGCCGACAACATTCTGTCGATCGTGCAGAACGTGTCGGTTCTGGGGATCCTCGGGGTGGGCATGGCCATGTCGATCATCGGGCGGGGGATTGACCTGTCGGTTGTTGCCGTCATGGCCTATTCGGTCGCCTGGGCGCTGACGCTGTTCAATCAGGACGCCAACCTGCCGCTGTCGCTTTTGTTCGGGCTGGGGTTTGCGGTGCTCGTCGGGCTGATCAACGGTGTGTTGATCGCCTATGTCGAAATTCCCGCCATTTTTGCCACGCTCGCCTCTGGCACTGCCGTTGCAGGGTTCGGGCAGTTCTTTCTGGTGGATACCGATGTGGTTTTTGTACCCGGGTCGATCGGCTGGCTCGCCTCTATCGGGTCGGGGCGCACGTTCGGTGTGCCCAATTCGGTGATCAGCCTCGCGGTTGTTGTGGTGGTGCTGTACTGGATCCTGCATCGCACGGTCTTTGGCCGCTATTTGTTCGCGATGGGCGACAACCCCAAGGCCGCGCGTGTGGCAGGTATTCCGGTGCGCCCCATGATGCTGGCGCAATATGTGCTGACGGCCATCATCGCGTTTACCGCAGGTCTGGTCACGGCCATGGCCGTGGATTCCATGAACACACGGGTCGTCAATTCCACGCTGGTCTACGACGTGATCCTGATTGCGGTGATCGGGGGGATTTCGCTGTCGGGCGGGCGCGGCAGCGTGCGCAACGTGCTGGTCGGCACCGTCATGATCGGCGTGCTGCTCAACGGGATGACCATGCTGAACATGCCCTACACCGCACAGAACATCGTCAAGGGCGCCATCCTGCTGATCGCGATCATCGCCGACAGCGTCTTCAACCCGCGCGACGAACAGACTTCGCAGCAGGGCGACATCTAGACCGGCCGGACTTCATTCGGCCCAAAACGGGAGGAACTGAGACATGCGGACGTTTCTGAAACGGGTCTTGGCGGCGACGGCGCTGATCGGGCTTTGCGCCACAGGCGTGGTTGCCGAGGAATGGGATGACGGTCAGGTCAAGAGCACGCGAGAAATGCTCAAGGGCAAGCGTGTGGGCTTTGTGCCGCTGTCCATGGGGATCGACCTTGGGCAGGTCTGGCTGGCCGCGCTGGAACGGGATGCCAAGCGGTTCGGCTATGAAATAGTCGTGCGGGAATCCAGCTGGAACGTGCAAAGCGGTGCACAGGCCATCAACCAGCTGATCGGGGAAAAGGTCGATCTTCTGGTCATCCACCCGGCCGAGGTTCAGGCTTGGGCCCGTCTGGTGACAAAGGCCGCCGATGCCGGGATTCCGGTGGTGCAGGTCAACATGAAATCGCCCAACACCGGCGACGCCTATGTCGGTGCCAACTGGTATGACAGCGCCCGGTTGATGGTCGAGGAAATTCACAAATATTGCGCACCAGCGAATGGCGGCAACGGCAAGATCGCCATCGTGCAAGGGGTGCTGACCTCTCCGGCGAACTACATCGTACGCAAGTCGATGGATGATTTCTGGGCGCAGTATCCGGGCCTGGAAATCGTTGCCGACCAGCCTGCGGACTACGATTCCACCAAGGCCAAGGCGGTGGCATCGACCGTGCTCAAGCAGCACCCCGATCTGTGCGGGTTCCTCGGCATGTGGGAAGTGATGGACATGGGCGTTGCCGCCGCGGTCAAGGAAGCCGGGCTGCAAGGCAAGGTGCAGATCGTAAGCTCGGGCGGCGGTGAAAAGAAATCATCCTGCGACAACATCGAAAACGGCAACTTCGCGTCGGTCGTCAGCTATGAGGCCGAAGATGTGGGGTTTGCCCTTGCATCGGTCGTGACGTCGATGCTGCAGAACCCGCCGGCGGAAACCGGCAAAAAGCCGTTCGGCGTCTATACCCCGAGCGTTGCGATCACCAAGGACAACTACAAGGACGGCATGTGCTGGGATCTGGAACGTGTCAAGCGCAACGGCTTCTGACACTGTAGCAACCGGGCCGCGCCAGACCGGTGCGGCCCGACCAAAACCATCCGCGCCCCCAATAAGGACCGTCTGTCCATGTCGCAACCGTCGGAATTCTATTCGCGCTGGAGATACCGCCTGTTCCCCGACCATCTAGTCGGCGAGGTGCTGGCGAAAAACTGGATAGACAACGCAATTCCGTTTCTGATCCTTGTCACGTCGGTCGGCTTTTTCAGCTTTTTCATTGAAGATCTGTTTGCCCCCTACAGCCTGAGCGACAACGGGCGCCAGATCGGCGAGCTGCTTTTGGTCGTGTTCGGCATGACCATCGTGATGATGGCCGGTGGCATCGACCTGAGCGTCGGCGCAACTTTTGCCCTGTCGACGTTCTGTTCGCTGGCGATGTTCAACTACTTTGAACTGCCGGTCGCCGTTGTGATCGTCACAGCATTGCTGATCGGGGCGCTAATCGGGGCGCTGAACGGCTTTCTCATCGGGTTCCTGCGGTTGCGGGCGTTTTTGACCACGCTGGTCACGCTGATCATGGTGCGCGCGACGTTTGATACCCTCGTGCTGAACTATCAGGTCGAGGTTTCGATGGCGATGCGGCTCTCCGACGCCTGGGATTTCATCGGGAACGGCGATCTGTTCGGCGTGCCGGTCAGTTTCGTTGTGGCGGCGACCATCGGCGTTCTGGCGCATGTCATGCTGACCCGGCTGGGCATCGGCTGGCGCATTCAGGCGGTTGGCGGGTCGCGCCGGTCGGCGTTCAACGCAGGCATCTCCGTGCGTCGGACGGTGTTTTACACCTATGTCCTTTCGGGCACGTTGGCCGCCGCCGCCGGCGTGTTCTACGCCTCGCGGCTGGGCGCTGCAGGCAGCGATACCGGTATCGGGCTGGAGGTGTCGGCCCTGACCGCCGCGGTGCTGGGTGGCGTCAGCCTAGGTGGGGGCCGCGGGTCCATCGCCAAGGCGCTGCTTGGGGCGCTGATCGTCATTGTCATCCAAAGCTCGCTAATCCGGCTTGGCCTGCGGTCGGGTGCCAACACACTGGTGCTTGGGCTGCTGTTGCTGCTGGCCGTTGCGATCGACGTGAAGTGGCTCAAGAACCGCTTCAAGGTGCTGGCCAAGGTCTATGTCTCGCCGGGCTATCTGCGCTTGCCCGAGATCGGCCGCATCGACGCGACGTCCGACTACCGCGACAACAACCGGCTGGCCGATGTGACGCTGATCGGGCTGGAGGAAGTCGAAGGCCCCGAGGATGTCATTCTGGACAATGATGACAACCTTTATTGTGGGTCTCGGCATGGGGATGTGATTCGGTTCTTCGGGCCTGACCATAAGCGGTGGGAGGTTTACGGCCATATCGGTGGTCACCCGCTGGGCATGGCGTTTGACCGCAATGGCAACCTCAATGTCTGCGTATCGGGGATGGGGCTGTATCAGATCACTCCGCAACGCGAAGTGCGCAAACTAACCGACGAAACGAACCGCAGCCTGTTGTCGGTGATCGACGATAGCCGGATGCGCTTTGCCGACGATCTGGACATTGCGCCGGATGGCAAAATTTACTTCTCCGAAGCCACCATCCGGTTCAACACCGACGAGTGGATGATCGACGCGCTGGAAAGCCGGGGCAACGGGCGGATCATCTGCTATGATCCGGCGTCAGATACAACACGTACGGTCTTGCCCAAGCTGATGTTCCCCAACGGCATCTGCGTGGCGCATGACGGCAAGTCGATTCTTTATGCCGAAACTTGGCCGTGCAAGATTTCGCGCTTCTGGCTGGAAGGCCCGCGCAAAGGCAAGGTGGACCCGGTGATGCCTGCGTTGCCCGGTTATCCCGACAACATTAACCGCTCTTCCGACGGGCACTACTGGTGCGCCTTTGTTGGCATGCGCGCCCCGGCGTTTGACCTTGCACAGCGCATGCCCGCGTTTCGCAAGAAGATGGTGGACCGCATTCCACACGACGAATGGCTTTACCCCAACATGAATGCAGGTTGCGTCATCAAGTTCGACGAAACGGGCAAGGTGTTGGAGTGTCTGTGGGATTCCAAGGGTGTGAACCACCCGATGATCACATCGATGCGTGAACACAAGGGGTACCTCTACCTTGGTGGTTCGCTCAACAACCGCATCGGCAAATGGAAAATCCCCGGTGCAGACCCGACCTGGACGGGTATGGCCGATTACTGGGGGGCAAAGTGATGTTGGGGCGGCTGAAGGATTGGTACGACGGGTTTCGCGGTGCAGGTGAATACGCCATCACCGTGCCACCGATGGACGGGGCGCTACGCCCCAATACTGAACTGGATCAGGCCGAGCCGTTGTTCGAGTGGCCTGCGCCGGACAACATCGTCGCGGTTGGGGCGCAGGTCAGGTTTTCGTCCGGGTGCGACGTGCTGGGTTTTTCCCCCGGCGGTGCGCCGGGGCTTGTGGCCCACCACAGCGCCGACGTGACCGCGCTTGCAGCCTATGGCGAAGCAATGGCGACCGGGCTTGCCAGTGGCGAGGTGCTGATTGCAGGCGGCCCGCATGACGGCAAGCGGCTGGTCGCGTCGGCGGCACTTGCAATCACCTGCCCGGTTGCGCTGGCGTTTCAGGATGCGGATACCCTGCTTATCGCCAATGGCTCTGACCGCCATGGCGCATCGGAATGGCGGCACGATTTGCTGACGCGGGGCGCCACGGGGTCGGTCTGGGCGGTGGATCTGCGCGGCGGCGCTGGCCGGTGCCTAGCGCGCAATCTGGCGTGGCCACGCGGGCTTGTGGCACTTGGCGGTGACAGGGTGCTGGTGTCGGAGGCGTGGCGGTCGCAGCTTGTGGTGGTGCGCCCCGGCGCGGCATCCGACCCGGTGCTGACCGACCTTCCGGCCTATCCTGGCGGCATAACCGCATCCGGCGACAGCGGATATTTTGTCTGCCTGTTTGCCCCGCGCCGCCGGCTGACCGAACTGGTGATGCGCGAACCTGCCTACCGCGACCGGATGATGGCCGAAATCGAACCCGAATACTGGATCTCGCCAAGCCTGCGCCCGATGCAAAGTTACTATGAACCGTTGCAGGGCGGCACGCTCAAGAAACTTGCCATGATCAAGCCTTGGGCCCCGTCCCGGTCTTATGGGTTGATTGTGCAACTTGCCCCCGATTTTGGCCCGCTGCGCAGCTTTCACAGCCGGGCCGATGGCACGCGCCACGGCATTTCGTCCTGCGCGGTGATCGGCGACCGGATTGTCGCCGCGTCAACCGGCGGCGACATCGTATTTGCGCTCGACCTTGGGGGGAACGGCTGATGGACAGCATCATCGAAATGGTCGGCGTGACCAAGGAATACCGCGGCATCCCGGCGATCAGCAAAGTCAACTTCACTCTGCGGCGGGGCGAGGTGCACGCGCTATTGGGTGAAAACGGTGCCGGTAAATCAACACTGACCAAGATTCTGGCCGGCGTCACCCAGCGCACCAGCGGCGAAGTGTCGTTTGAAGGCCGCCCGGTCAATTTCGCCACCCCGTCCGAAGCGCTGGCGGCGGGTGTTGCGATGGTGTTTCAGGAAAACTCGCTCGTGCCGTCGATGTCCGTGGCGCAGAATGTGTTTCTGGGCGACGAGAAATTCTTCAACCGCCTGCGGGGAAAATACATCGCGGCGCAGCAGCTGATGGGGTCGCTGAACTTTCTGGTCGATCCTTGGGCAACCGTTGCCACGCTGGGGGCGGCCAAGAAACAGATGGTCGAAATCGCCCGCGCGGTGCGGCAGAATGCCAAGGTCATCATCTTTGACGAACCAACCGCCTCGCTGACGCCTGAAGAGGTCTCGCACTTTTTTGCGCTGATCGAACGGCTGAAGGCGCGCGGGGTGTCGATCATCTTCATCGGCCACGCGCTGGAGGAATCATTGCGCATCGCCGACCGGGTTACGGTGCTGCGCGACGGGGAGCACGTCCTGACCGACGAGTC
>JAUSPL010000387.1 GCA_030656535.1 Gemmobacter sp. | reverse complement strand
TTTGCGCGGCCACTGTCGCGCTGTTCGCGGCACGTTCGGTGCATCACCTGATCCTTCTATGTGTCATCGCCCCGGCCTTGGCGACCGCGATGGCCTGGCGCCCGATCCCTGCCGGTGTCGGTCTGGGCCTGACCTCAGCCACCTTGATCCTTTGGCACGTGCCGGCGGTCTATGATGCCGCTTGGGACAGCGCGCAGATCTATTGGACATTGCAGGGTGCATTGCTGCTGCCTGCATGGATGTTCTGGTCGGCGGTCCTGCGACCTGCCGCCCGCGCGGATACCTTGTTCGGACATGCGCTGTTGGTCGGCGGCCTGGCGGGCGTCATGGGCCTGATCGGGGCGGTGCTGACCTTTGCGCCGGTGCCGCTTTATCCGCAGCATCTGGTGGGAACCAACGCGTTCGGGATCGGGTTGCTGTCGGATCAACAGTTGGCCGGTCTGATCATGTGGGTGCCGGGCTTTTTGCCAATCGTCGCGGTGTCCTTCTGGATGCTGCGACGCGGGTGGAAACAGGGGTTTGCGGCATGATCGCGCTGCTGAAGTTCGCCCACATCGCGGCATTGCTGTGCTGGTGTGCCTCACTGATCGCCTTGCCGGTCCTGCTGTATCACTATCGCGGAGCGCGCATCCAATCGCGGTTCACAGAGTTTCGTCTGGTCACGCATTATGGTTACATCGGCTTTGCATCCCCCGCAGCCGTCATTGCGATTGCTGCGGGAACGGCCCTTGTCTTTGCGGCTGACATTCATGACGGATGGTTGCTGGTCAAGCTGGCCTTTGTGGCCGGGATGGCGTTGGTTCATGCCTGGATCGGGCATCTTGTCCTGCAGTCAGGCGAGAAAAAGGGCCGATACCGGATGCCGCATCCGATGATCGCCATTGCGCTGGTCATTCCGCAAATGGCGGTGGTGTTCTGGCTGGTGTTGGCCAAACCCGATCTTGCGTGGCTGGCCGCACGTTTGCCGGCAGTCCTGTTGGAGACTCAGGGGGGATCGCTGTGATCGTTCTGGGTTCCGATCTGATAGTCAAAGACAAGCTTGCCGCCGTGCCAACCAGTGATGGCCGTCATGCCGGCCGTGATCGCCGACATCAAGATGCCCCATGGCAAGACGGCACTGACCGCATCGTCCCACCGGATGATCCAGTTCGCCCCCAACAGGGACAGCAGCATCACCGCCAGAATGAAATGTGTCCAGCTGGCGGATCGGATGCGGATGCCTGGAACGATCAACAGCTCCAGCGTGCCGACGATACCCGCAAGTATGCCGATCACAAAGCCGACACCTGCAGACCAAAGCGCCACACGGGGCCAGAACAGATCGCCTGTCCACCAATACAGGGCGTCAGCGGCAAAGGCACAGAACGCCAGTGTGATCGGAAAGGCGACCATCATCGCATGAAGCGGGTGCCCCGCGATGGCAACGGAAGATGCCGTTTGGTCAAAGGCGATGTGTTCCTGAATAGGGTCAGCCAGACGGCGGCGCTGTTTCAGGGTAGGTCTGGTACGCATGCGGGGCCTCGACTGTTGTGTGCCGGATCAAGGCCAACAAGGCCATGTCATCGGTATAAGCCAGCTTTGGCCCTTTTGGTTCCTTCATTGGCGGGATGTACGGGTCCGCTGTCAACCCTGGACCCGGCCGGACCGTCGGCAGGATTGATCGCTGACCTGTGGTGGACCATGATGGGCGGGGCGATCCTTATCACTGTTCTGGTTCTGATCTTGCTTGCGGTCGCGTGGCGCCGCCCGGCCAGACATATCGTGGATGAGCGGGTCTGGACACTCTGGCTTGGGGTCGGGTTTACCCTGTCGGTCCTGGTCGCGCTGGTGGGCTATGGTCTATGGGTCGGCGAACGCATTCTTTGGCGCGATGATGGCGCCCTGCGCGTGGCAGCCCGGGCCCAGCAATGGGGGTGGGAATTCACACAGCCCGGCCCGGACGGCGCGCCAATCGTGACCAAGGACGTGCTGTACGTCCCGGCCGGACGTCCCTTCGATATTGAAATAACATCGTCAGACGTGATCCACAGTTTCTGGGTGCCGCGCTTGGGGGGAAAGATGGACGCAGTCCCCGGTCGTATCAACGTCACCCGCCTGACGGCCGACGCACCGGGCACACATGAGGGACTGTGCGCCGAGTTCTGCGGCATTGGCCACAGCTTCATGCGCTTTGACGTCGTGGTGTACGAAGACGGTGCATACCCCGATCTCTCGTTGACCCAAGCCGAAACAGGAGGCCAGCCATGAGCAACGCGGCCTCGCCCCCTTCCGAGAACACGGATACCGGCGGCACACTTGAGACATTCGCCGCGAACCCGCCTCAACGGGCACTGCGTCTGCACCGTGAACTGACGGATGTCTGGATGGACGCCCCCGGATTTCGCGGTGTGCTGATGTCGGTCAACCACACGACAATCGGGCTGCGCTTCATGGCGACAGCGTTTGTGTTCTTTGCCATTGGCGGCGTGCTGTCGATGCTGATCCGGGCGCAGTTGGCAACGCCACGGGGCGCATTTCTGGACACCGCGCTGTATAACCAGATCTTCACGATGCACGGCACCATCATGATGTTCTTGTTTGCGAT
>JAUSPL010000386.1 GCA_030656535.1 Gemmobacter sp. | reverse complement strand
CTTGCGCGGCCTCGATTGCATCCGAAAAGCCCACCAGCAGCGCCCGCGCGTCGCAGGACAGATTGAGCAAACGCGGCTGCAACTCCCGCGTTTCCAGATCCATCGGCATAGGTGTTTCAAGAATTTCGCGCAGCCGTGAAGCAAATCCAGACAATGCCCCGTCATCGCGCCGCGTCAGCGATTGCAGCCGCGTGCCAATGGTGCTGGGCGGTTCACAGATCAGGAACCGGGGCACAAACCCTGTATCAGCCGCCAAAGGGTCAGCCATGAATGCGCGCGCCACGCCAGGTTGCACCATCAGGTGAACCGCCAGCCGCCGCCCATAAAGCGTTGCATGGCCTTCGCCCGCCCGAGTGCGCCGTATCGGGTTGCCCTGCCAAAGGTCATTCAATGCGGCCAGCGTCTTTTGCCGATTGTCAGATGACATCGCAAAGCCGCCAAGAAATTGCCCGCCTTCATCCGAAAAAAGCCCGAGCGACGGTTGCCCTGTTGCAAAAAGCCAGGTCAGCCCTTCAAAGGTCGGTTCGGTCACGGTCCTGTCTGACGATGGGGGCGCAGCCGGTTCGGCCCCCAGCGCGGCAAGATCCGATTGCGCTGCCGTGCGCTTTTCACCTTTGCCTTTTCTGGCCTCTTGCAAGATCCGGTCAACGCGTACCGGATGGCGGATGCGAGCGGGGATTTGCCCGAGATTGTGGTGAGTTGCATGGCCAGCCATCGCTCCAGATCGTCGAAGACCGGGGCGGCGTGGGCACGTCGCAATTCGACGCGGCGATCAGGTGGCGACCCCCTAGCCTGTTTCTCGACAGCATAGAGCTGGGCGATCCTGCCGATGGCCTCTTCAGCAATCGGTGAGCCCTGTGACCGGTGGATGTCGACGAACTTGCGCCTGACATGGGCCATGCAGGCGGCCTCGCGGATGGTGCCGGACCGATAGAGATCCTCGAAGCCTGCTTAACCATCGGCATGAATCCAGCCACGGTATCGGGCGAGATGGTCCTTCGGGTGCTGGCCCTTGCGGTCGCCGGAGAACCGATACCAAGCGGCGGGCGGAGCGGTGCCGCCCCAAGGTCGCTCATCGCGGGCATAGGTCCAGAGCCGGGCGGTCTGGGTCTTGCCGGTGCGGGGGGCAAGCATGCTGATGGGCGTGTCATCCGCGAAGATCGCCTCGGCCGACAGGACATGGCGTCCGATGGCATCGGCAAGCGGCTCAAGCAGGGCGGTGGTCTTGCCGACCCAATCGGCCAAGGTGGAGCGATCCAGATCGAGCCCCTCGCAGTCGCAGATTTGGCTTTGGCGATAGAGCGGCAGGTGATCGGCATACTTGCTGACCAGAACATGGGCCAGCAGACCCGGGGCGACCGCGTTCGATCGGACGCGAGGGCAGCGGCGCGTGGACGAACCGTTCACAGCAAGCGCAGGTCAGCCGGGGCCGGACGATCCGGTTCACGATGAAGCGGCCGGGGACATATTCCAGCTCTTCCGTGACATCCTCCCCGGTCCGGCGCAGGCGCCCGCCGCAATCGGCACAGGCGTCCGAGCTGGGCGTCAGCTCAACTTCCGTCTGCGGGACATGATCCGGGATCGGATGACGCTTTGGCTTGTCCTTCTCCTCGATGTCCGGCAGCTTCATCCGTGCCGTCATCGCGGCTGCGGCGACCTCGCTGGTCTCCAGTGCCAGTTGAAGCTGTTCTGCAGTCTCGGACGACGCGCCCAACCGGTGGGCGCGGTTTCCGGCAAGTTGGTGTCGGAGCTTCTCGATCAGGATCGCCTGCGCCTTGACCTCGGCCAGAAGCCGCGCGGTCAAGCTGCGCAGCTCCTCAGGGTCTTCGGGCAAGGTCAGGGTTTGATCCAGCATGTGAGAAGTTTATCCCACTGTATTCCTTGTGGGAATCCTCTTGATCCGGGATATGCAGATTATCCCGCTACCAAGGGGTGCCACGTTCGCTGCGGGGCCCGCCAGTCGATGCCCTCCAGCAGCATCGAAAACCTGTGCAGGCGTCAGCGCCACCTTGCTCTCCTTGGCCGAGGGCCAGACGAACCGCCCCTTCTCCAGCCGTTTCATGAACATGCAGGCGCCCTAGCCGTCCCACCAGATGATTTTGACCAGGTCGCCGCGGCGGCCCCGGAAGACAAAAAGATGCCCGGCAAATGGGTCCTGCTTCAGCACCGCTTCGGCCTGCGCCGCCAACGACGTAAAGCCCTTTCGCATGTCGGTGACGCCGGCCGCCAGCCAGCCCCGTGTGTTGGCCGGAACCGGGATCACGCTGTCAGACCCCGGATCAGACGCGCCAAGACTTCAGGATCATAGCTCCCGCTGACCCGCATCCGGTGCCCGCCCGCCAGGTCGATCTCGATATGATTGTCGGCGGCAGGCATCGGTCTGGCCTGCGAGGCTTCTGTCACATGAACGCCCGCGCGAGATCGCGCAGCACGGCGTTGTTGCCAAGCACCCGGGCGACCATCGCGCCCTCTCTCAGCGCATCCCCATCGTTGGCCGCGCGCGTCTGTGCGGCGGCCTTGTGGTCCACCCGCGAGGACCGATGCCCAATTGCATGTCAACGCGGCGCCCGGACCTGGCCGGGCGCCGCACTGTTTCTACTCATCCAAGGCGACGTCAGACGAACAGGAAATCCGTGCTGTCGATCAACAGATGATCGAAGGCCAGCAACGTCACCTGCACATCCGAGAAGCTGATCACGGTATTCAGGCCGCTATCTGAAACCGTGATGTCGCCAAAGGTCTCGGCCCCGATGCCGATCCGGATCAGATCCAGCCCATCCTCGAAGTCTGCCACCACATCGGACCCGTCACCTGTATTGAAGGTGAACTGGTCGGCCCCTGCGCCACCGACAAGCCGGTCGTTTCCGCCGCGGCCGTTGATCAGGTCATCGCCAAGCCCGCCAAGGATGGTGTCGGCCCCGTTGCCACCGTTCAACGTGTCGTTGCCGCCAAGCCCGACAAGCCGGTCCTTACCGTCAAGTCCGTTCAGCACGTTGGCGGCGTTGTTGCCGATCAGCACGTTGTCCAGTGCGTTTCCGGTGCCGTTGATCGCGGCAGTGCCAATCAGTGTCAGGTTTTCCACATTGGCTGATGCGACCCGGCTGACCGTGCTCAGGATCGTGTCGATGCCGCCGCCTGCGGTTTCGGACACGATGTCGCCATTGCTGTCCACAACAAAGGTATCGTTGCCGCTACCACCCACCAGCATGTCGATGCCGCTGCCGCCGTGCAGGTAGTCGTCGCCTGCATCGCCATACAGCGTGTCATTTCCCAAGCCGCCCAGAATGGTGTCGTTGCCGTCATTGCCATGGATGGTATCGTTGCCGCCGCCGCCAAGCAGCAGGTCGTTGCCGTCCCCGCCAAGGATGCTGTCGTTGCCGGTCAGCGCGCTGACGGTATCGTCGCCGGCCAGCGCCCAGATGACATCGTCAACCAGGGTTCCGACCAGCGAGTCCGCGCCATCGGTGCCGACCACGTCGGCATTCGCGTTGGTGATCGCACCGACATACTGGCTGAAGGTCTGGAACTGGTCGATCTCCAGCGCCATGGTGACGCCCAGCAGGGTGGCGATGGCGACGCCATCCACCATGATCTGCAAGTTGCCGCCAACAACCGATTGCGTCACCTTGCTGTAGAAGTTGTCGTAGGTGACACCCAGCCCGAACAGCCCGATCTCCTCGGCCGAACTGTCAAAGTCCTGTACGGTGCTTTCGATGAT
>JAUSPL010000384.1 GCA_030656535.1 Gemmobacter sp. | reverse complement strand
CCCGATCAGGGCACGTGTGGCCTCTGCGGTGGCCACATTGCCCGCAATCACCTGAACATCGTTGGAAAGCCGCTTGATCCGTTCAACCGCGCGGGCAACGCCTTCCGAGTGGCCATGTGCGGTGTCGATCACCACCATGTCCACACCAGCCTCGATCAGCGCCTGAGACCGTTCAAACCCGGCATCGCCCACGGTGGATGCTGCGGCGACCCGCAGGCGGCCCATCGCGTCCTTGCAGGCATTGGGGTTCAGCACCGATTTCTCGGTATCCTTCAGGGTCAGCAGCCCGGTCAGCTTGCCGTTGCCGTCGGTCACCAGCAGTTTTTCGATCCGCCGCGCCTTCATCAATGAAATGGCGGCATCCCGGTCGGCAGGCTCGTGCAAGATTGCAAGATTTTCCGATGTCATCATCACCTTGACCGGCGTGCGGTCATCAGAGGCAAACCGCATGTCACGGTTGGTGACGATACCGACCACGCGCCCCGACCCGTCCACGACCGGGAACCCGGTCACCGAATAGCGGTCCATCAGCAGCTTGGCATCGGCCAGCGTCTGATCGGGGGTCAGGGTGATCGGCGCATAAACAATGCCGGATTCGAACCGCTTGACGCGACGAACCTCGCGCGCTTGCGCTTCAATGTCCAGGTTGCGGTGGATCACGCCGATTCCCCCCGCCTGTGCCATGGCGATAGCCATGCGACCCTCGGTCACGGTATCCATCGCGCTGGACAACAGCGGAATGTTCATCCGGATCGATCTGGTTACATAGGTCGAGGTATCGGCATCGGATGGCAGAACCGAAGATGCTGCCGGAACAAGAAGCACGTCATCAAAGGTAAGCGCCTCGCGAATCTCCATCGGGGTCTCCTGCGGAATGTTCGTTTGGCGGTTCCCTCTTTCACAGGATGACGGGAAAGGAAAGCGGCAATGCGCACGTCGTCGACATCAACGCAATAACTGATCCCGTGTCAGCGCGGCGCACCGGCGCCACCCCGCTTTCTGGCCGTGATCTGAAACCCAGGGCGCACTGAAACGGGGGCCGAGTGACTTGGGTTGCCGCGGCACACTGTGCGCAAGAAGCGCGCCAAAATCCGGGGTTGGCGCACCATAAGGCCGCGTTGAACCGGGCCGGCGTGAAACACGGCGACCCCTGGCGACGGTCCCTTGTCACGCCACGGCAGAATTGGTCTTGGCCGCCAGATCGCCCCGCACCCAAGCCTGCATGACCCGCACCGCGATCGACACCACCACGATGGTCGCGCCCAGCAACACGATCGCCCCCGGGACGTCCCACCCCTGTACCAAAACCGCCGACGCGCAGGCCGCCACCGGAAAGGTAAATGCCCCCCACATCGGCGAAAACCCTGTCTCGGTCAGCCAACGCCCCGAAACCGAAAGCACCGCCAGAATCACCAAAGCAAGCCCCGCAAAAGCGGCCCCAAACCCGGTCTGCCCAAGGTCGGTCAAAACGGTCGCAAACAAGCTGGCGGGCGCAAGGTGGATGGCCAGCAGGGGCCGCAACGGTGCGGGCGGAACTCGGCGAATGAACTGCACCGCGCTTGTGGCCCAGATCACCAGCGCCGCCGGAATCGTGACCGCGACAATCACCCAAACCAGCCACGTCACGCCCAAGGGCTCCCACACGAGGCCACCCAGAATGAAGCCCACAAAAATCAGATGCCAGACTGGCGTCACCACACGCTTTTCCGGTGCACAGGTCAGGAAATACCACACCGCCCAGACCGCAAGCACCAGGTGTGTGCAAAGCCCCAGCACGCCAAGCCCAAAGGCCAGCCCCGGCGCATAAGGCACCAGTGCGGCCGCAAGCAGCGTCATCGACAGCGAGGCCGCCACCACCCCGGCCCGGCCCGGCAAGATGTCCAGATCCTCGGCCAGCACGGCGGGCCGACGCATCACCTTGGACAGGTAAGCGACCAACGCGAACAGATACAGCAATGATACCGCCCCCAGCACCATTTCCGACACGCCGATCGGCAGGCCGAGCATCTCGGCCCCACGTCGCCACGCCAGCCCCAGCCCGAACAGCCCCAGCACCGGCGGAAAGATGGCAGGCGGCGTCGTGGCAAACAGACCGCGCGCGACCGGTGGCCGCCCAAAGACGGGGGGTGGGATGATAGGACGGGTCATGTGCGCCCCGGCAAGGCTTCGCGGCCTACTTGGCGCAGGCCGCCCCCACAAAGCAAGAGGCCAGTGCCGTGGTGTGCGCATAACGCGCACCACGGCAGGCCCGGACAAGCTGTGGCGCGCGCGCTGCCCCGTGTCTGTGCTGTCAGCCGCGCAGAACCGGAAACCAATCCTCACGCAGGCGCTGCCCGGCCTGCATCCCATGACCGGGATAGGGCGGCGAGGTGCGGCCCGGACGCTCGACATAGCGCGCGTCGTCGCCGACCAGCCGCAGCGAGAAGGCGCGGCGCCGGCTGGACGTGGCGTTGCCGCGCGCGCCGTGCAAGGTACGATAGTTGAACGCCACCGCATCGCCGGGTTCCATTTCCCATTCCAGCACCGTCATGCCTTCGGCGTCGGGATCCGGCACCGGCATGTATTTGTCGGGATCGGGATAGAAGGCCGTGTCGGACAGCCAGCGCATCGGCAAGACCTCTTTTTCCCAGCGGTGCGACCCGGCCACACAGCGCAAACTGGCCTCGCGCACCGGATCGACCGGCGACCAGAAACTGA
>JAUSPL010000378.1 GCA_030656535.1 Gemmobacter sp. | reverse complement strand
CGCCGCAACCAGAAGGTCATTGAAGAGGCCCCGTCGCCCTTCCTCGATGAAGCCACTCGTAAGGCAATGGGCGAACAGGCCTGCGCTTTGGCCCGTGCTGTCGGATATACCTCGGCAGGCACCGTTGAATTCATCGTGGATGGCAACCGCAATTTCTACTTCCTTGAGATGAACACCCGTTTGCAGGTCGAACATCCGGTGACAGAACTGATCACCGGCGTTGATCTTGTGGAACAGATGATCCGGGTCGCGAACGGCGAAAAACTGTCGTTCCAGCAATCGGACCTGAAAATCAATGGCTGGTCGATGGAATCGCGCCTGTATGCCGAAGATCCCTATCGCAACTTCCTGCCCTCGATCGGGCGGCTTACACGCTATCGGCCCCCGGCCGAGGGAAAGACCATCGGCGGCGGCATCGTGCGCAACGATACCGGGGTGTTCGAAGGCGGTGAGATCTCGATGTACTACGACCCGATGATCGCGAAACTCTGCACCTGGGGGCCGACCCGCGCTGACGCGATCGAGGAAATGCGGCTCGCGCTGGATACGTTCGAAGTGGAAGGCATCGGGCACAACCTGCCGTTCTGTTCCGCGGTGATGGAACATCCGCGCTTTGTGTCAGGCAACATAACGACCGCCTTTATCGCTGAAGAATACCCCGACGGCTTTTCCGGTGTCACGCTGGCTCCGCCGGTCGCGCGGCGCGTGGTGGCGGCAGTGGCGGCGATGAACCGCGTCGCCGAGATTCGCCGGACCCGAATTTCCGGGACGATGGACAATCACACCCGCCGCGTTGGCGACGATTGGGTCGTGGCGCTGCAAGGCATCAACTACAATGTAAAGGTACTGGCCGACGCGGACGGATCGACGGTCAGCCTGTCGGACGGAACGTCCATGCGGGTCAGCAGCAGCTGGACGCCGGGCGACACGCTTGCGCGGCTGATCGTGGCAGGCGACCCGCTGGTGTTGAAGGTCGGCAAGATCCCGATGGGCTTTCGCATCCGGGTGCGCGGCGCGGACCTGAATGTGCACGTCCGCACCCCGCGCGCGGCGGAACTGGCCGCCCTGATGCCCGAAAAACTGCCGCCGGATACGTCAAAGTACCTTTTGTGCCCGATGCCCGGTCTGGTGGTAAAGATCAACGTGGCCGAAGGCGACGAGGTCCAGGAAGGTCAGGCGCTTGCCACCGTCGAGGCCATGAAGATGGAGAACATCCTGAAGGCCGAGCGCAAGGGCGTGGTGAAAAAGATATCCGCCACAGCCGGCAGCAGCCTGAAAGTTGACGAAGTGATCATGGAGTTTGAATGATCATGCAAGGAGCCTCGGTCCCCAACGGTCTGTGTGTGCAGGGCAGACAGCCCTGCGCACGCTACCGACCTGCGGGACGCTGCTCCAGCATTTCTTGTCGCCGCAGGGGGAACTTGTCGATGGCATGGGTGATTTCCCGCACGTTCCAGGGCAATGGCTTGCGGAGGATCGCGGTCAGATCCTTGTCCATCAACACCAACGAAAACCCGCGTGGCCGCAGCCGCAGCCGGATGGCGGTTCGCGCCGCCGGATCGGTGTCGGTGATCACCACCACATCGCGCTCGATCAGGTCAGCCGTGTCCCGCGCCAACAACTGCATTTGGCGGATAAAATTGGGGTCGTCGGGGCTGTCGGCAAACACCACCACCGGACGGCTGATGTACTTCAGATCCTCCAGAACGACGTCTGCCGCTGCGAGCGGTACAAGCTGGGCTTGCACGACTTCTCCGGCTGGGCCCGGCGCAAGCTGGGCTTGCGCCACGGCAGCAAGCGGCAGGAATGTTGCCAAGACTATTAGGTAAATCGGTTTCATGCGGCCTCCATCCAAATGGATATAGGGGTGACTGGCACAAAAACCAAAGGATATCAGGCGCCTTATGTGGCGCAAATCGAAGGATATAGCGATGAGCGACAAGGCTGAGGGCAAGCTGAATGGCTGGCACGCGCTGGCAACCAAGGAACTTCGCGGACGCGATCCAGAAACGCTGACCTGGAACACTCTGGAAGGCATCCCGGTCAAGCCGCTTTATACGGACGCTGACACCGCAGATCTGCCGCACATGGGGTCAGTTCCCGGCATTGCGCCTTTCACGCGCGGCGTGCGGGCCACCATGTACGCAGGCAGGCCGTGGACCATCAGGCAATACGCCGGATTTTCCACCGCCGAAGCGTCAAACGCCTTCTACCGCAAGGCACTGGACGCGGGGCAACAGGGCGTATCGGTGGCCTTCGACCTTGCAACCCACCGGGGCTATGACAGTGACCACCCGCGCGTGGAAGGCGATGTCGGCAAGGCGGGTGTGGCCATCGACAGCGTCGAGGACATGAAGATCCTGTTCGATGGCATTCCGCTGGAGAAAGTCAGCGTTTCCATGACGATGAACGGCGCTGTCATCCCGATCCTTGCCAGTTTCATCGTCACGGGCGAAGAACAGGGTGTCGACCGAAAACTGCTGTCGGGCACCATTCAGAACGATATTCTGAAAGAGTTCATGGTTCGCAACACCTATGTCTATCCGCCCGAACCTTCGATGCGGATCATCGCGGACATCATTGAATACACGGCCGCCGAGATGCCGAAATTCAATTCGATCTCGATCTCGGGCTACCACATGCAAGAGGCAGGTGCCAACCTGGTGCAAGAGCTGGCCTTTACGCTGGCCGATGGACGCGAGTATGTGCGCACCGCCATCGCGCGCGGCATGGACGTCGATGCGTTCGCCGGCCGGCTGTCCTTCTTTTTTGCGATCGGCATGAATTTTTTCATGGAGGTTGCAAAGCTGCGTGCGGCGCGCCTGCTGTGGCACCGCATCATGACAGAGTTCGGGGCGCAAAAGACGGAATCCCTGATGCTGCGCACGCACTGCCAGACCTCTGGCGTGTCTTTGCAAGAGGCCGACCCCTACAACAACGTCGTGCGCACCGCCTA
>JAUSPL010000372.1 GCA_030656535.1 Gemmobacter sp. | reverse complement strand
CTTGCGGTAGGCCTCTTCGCGTTCCAGCCCGATGAAGTCGCGCCCCAGCATCCGCGCGACCGCGCCGGTTGTGCCTGTGCCAAAGAACGGGTCCAGCACCACATCGCCGGGATTGGTTGTTGCCACGATGACGCGGTGCAGCAGGCTTTCGGGTTTTTGGGTTGGATGAGCTTTGTCCCCGTTTTCGTCTTTCAGCCGCTCATGCCCGGTGCAGATCGGCAAGACCCAGTCGGACCGCATCTGGATACCTTCGTTCAGCGCCTTGAGCGCCTCATAGTTGAACGTGTATTTTGAGGCTTCGGTCTTTGAGGCCCAGATCAGGGTTTCATGCGCATTGGTCAGCCGCTTGCCTTTGAAGTTCGGCATCGGGTTCGATTTGCGCCAGACCACATCGTTCAGCAGCCAATAGCCCGCATCCTGCATGGCAGCGCCCACGCGAAAGATGTTGTGATAGGACCCGATCACCCAGATCGCCCCGTTCGGCTTCAACAGGCGCCGCGCGGCAGCCAGCCATTCGCGGCTGAACTTGTCATATGCGGCAAAACTCGCAAATTGATCCCAGTGGTCGTCCACCGCATCAACCTTGCTGTTGTCGGGGCGGTGCAAGTCGCCCCGAAGTTGCAGGTTGTAGGGGGGGTCGGCAAAGATCAGGTCAATCGACCCCTCTGGCAGTGCGTTCATCAACGCAATGCAGTCGCCCGCAAGAATCTGGTTTCGCGGAAGCACGGGTGCCTCCGTCGTCGGTGCTTTGGTCGCCATTGTCTGCCTCTGTCCCGCGCATTTTTGCGCCGTTTGATTATGACAGAGGATGATTCATCCCTGATTCGGCGTCAAATTCTTTATTGAATCAAGGGGTTATAGATTTGTCTTGATACAAGATGTTGTGCACCGGGGCGAACGAACGCCTATGCGCAGGGGTCACCCCGAAATCTAGAAGCGCCTGCAGATGCTGTCTGGTCGGATAACCTGCGTTGCGGTCCCAGCCGTAGGGGGGGTGCTGTTGCGCCAAATCCACCATGATCGCGTCGCGTGCCACCTTGGCGACGATGGACGCAGCCGCGATCGACAATACTCGGGCGTCTCCTTTGACAATTGCCTGGGCCGGGCAGGGCAGGATTTTGGGCAGTCGGTTGCCATCAATCAGAAGGTGATCGGGTGCGCGGACTAACCCGGCGACGGCGCGTTGCATCGCCAGAAGGCTGGCTTGGAGGATATTCAGCGCGTCGATTTCCTCGACGCTGGCGTGGGCGATGCTGACCTCGGCTGTTTGAAAGATCAGGTCCGAAAGCTCTTGTCTGCGGCGGGCGCTCAGGGCTTTGCTGTCTGCCAGTCCAGCGGGGATGCGTGCAGGGTCCAGCACCACGGCGGCGGCAGTGACCGGGCCTGCCAGCGGGCCTCGTCCGACTTCGTCCACCCCGGCGATCCGTGTTGCGCCAAGCGCACGAGCGGCAGCTTCAAAGGCGTCGTCCGGGCCGCTGCGGGTCATGCGGTCCTGGCTATCTTGCGGGTCATGCGGTCCTGTCTCTCGTGCGGGTGTGAAAGCCGTCTGGATCTGTCGCGCGATGCGCGGTGCCGTGCAACGAAAATCCGCCGGACGCTGGGTGGGTCCGGCGGATAAGGGGCTGGCCGGCGATGTATCAGTGGCGACGGCGGCCTTCGCTGGCAAAGCCCGCGTTGCGCAGACAGGTGCCATCATAGACCGTGCGCCAGTTGTGGTTCACACGGATGCTTTGCGCGCAATGCGCTGGCAGGCGTGCGGTCACCCCATTGCTACGCAAGCAGCTTTCGGAAAAAACGGCAGGCTGCCGTTTTGATTGGCGGATGGCACAGTTGGCGGGCAAGAAGCGCCGGTCAGCGTGGCGCGGCGGCTGAACATGATGGGGCGGCTGGACATACCGCGGAGGTTGGACATAGCGCGGAGGTTGGACATAGCGCGGCGGCTGAACATACCGCGGCGGCTCGACATGACGGGGCGGCTGGACATGGCGCGGAGGTTGCACGTGTCGGGGCGGATAGACCGGGTGCATTGATGGGGGCTGTTTATGCCGGTCGCGGTCACTCAGAGTTTTTGCGATGACCGCAAGGGCGGTTGCGCCCAGGATGAATTTCACCACGTCATCCGGCTCTGCCCGGGCCGGAACAGCGGCGGCGGTCATCCCCGCAAGCGCCAAGGCAAGGGCGGACAACGCGGTGGCCAAGCGGCGCAGCGGTGAGGAAGTCAGGCGGTTCATGGGATGGTCCCTTTCGTGGTTGCCGTCCTGGCCTGTGTTGTCGGCCGGGATGGGTCAACCTTGGCGCCGCCCCGTCCGGACAGGCAATATCGGAGGGCGGCTATGCGATAACACGCGGCCCAAACCCCTTTCGACATTGAATAACACCAGCGATCCCCGCATCTTGATCCAGAACCGGAAAGGAGGCTCCCATGCCCCGTTCACTGATCCTCGCGGCCCTGCTGGCTTTTGTTGCGGTGCCTTCACATGCTGCCTGCTATGCTGATTACAAAGCCAAGCGTGACCAGCCCTTGCAGTTGCATTACGGTGTTCTCGAATTGCCCGACTCCGCTTGCACCCCCGCCGCCGCGCCGGTCGAAATTGCGCGCCGGATCGGTGGGGACGGATGGAAGCTGTTGAACGTGCTTGGAACCTTTGGCCCCGACGGCCTGGATGCGCGGAGGTCCGATGCGGGCGCCTATTTCCTTCGGTATTGAGGCACTGCGACGGGGCAACCGCACTGTTGCACTGGGGCTGGCGGCGATCGTCGTCATCTTGTTGGCGGCAGCGGTGTTCTTGTTCCTGAACCTGCCCGATGCCAACGCGTTCAATGAGCGGGTAGAGCGGATCTTTGTTGACAACGATCTGTTGGTGCGACCCTCTGAAATCAAGCTTCTGGAAATACTGGCCCAGTCGGGCACCACGTTTTCCGAGGTGCTGATTTCCTATCGCATGGTGATTTTCGTCTTGTTGGTGTTTTCAAGTGCGCTTTTGCTGGCGGCACTGGTGTTTCTGGTCACGATCGTCGTGCTGAACCAGCGCATCCGGGAAATGCGTCAGGCCGGGATCCAGGTGTCATCGCTGTTGATCAGCCGTGAAGAACGCGCGGTCTATTTGAACAACATGGAGTTCCCACTGACCGAGGCCGCCATTGAAACCCTTGCAGTGCTTGCCGAGGCGCGGATGGATGATGATGTTCTGTCGGGTGCCCAGATCGAGGCCGTGATCTCTGGCCGCGATGCCGCCGATTGCGACGAAGCGGCCGGGGCCGTGCGGATCAAGCGGTTGCGCGATGCCTTGGGCAACCAACTGGTGACAGAGCTGTTGATCAAGACCATTGCGCGGCGGGGCTATATGTTGGCCATCGACAAAGACGCAATCCGGATGGTCTAGAGCACCGAAACGAAAGGGGGCATCATGTCGCCTTGTGCGCAAGAGCAGGGCCGTGGATAGGCCCAGGCCTTGATCCCGAACACAGGCGCGCATGAACGCAGGCGGGGCGGTGCCGGAAACGAGGCCGTGTCGCTTGGGAGTACCAGCCTGTGCTATTTGATCTCGAAGTCGAATTCCGTGTCGGGAAAAGGTTCGGGCGACAGTCGGAAATGCCACCATTCGCGGGCGTACCCCTTGAACCCGGCTGCGGTCATGGCCGCGGTCAAAATGGCGCGGTTCTTGCGGGCCTGTGGGGTGATCCGTGCCGCAGCCCCTGATCGTGGGGAGAAGCAGTCGAACGGTGTTCCCATGTCCACGGCTTCGGTCGTGCGGTCGCAGCGTGTGTTCGGGGCGCGCGGGTTGGCGTCGCCCGGTCGGATCAGGCCGGCATCGACTGTTGATCCGCGCGCATGCCCGGAACGTGCCGCGATATAGCCCCGTGTGATCAGGTCGCGGCGGGGAATGTCAGGGTGCCAGAGCGGTGCATCCGGGCCGGTTGCAACCCAAGTCGTCAGGTGGGCAACTGCGCGCAGTGGGCGTGTGCAGTCGTGCACCACCAGCGCGAACCCCTGTGACCGGAGGCTTTTGTCGGCGTTGACCAGCGCGTCGGCGGCGGCGCGGGTCAAGATGCACTCGGCCCCGGAATAACCGGGCACGGGGGCGCCGACAAAGTTTTCGGCAGTCGCATAGCGGATATCGAGGCGTATCTGGGGCGCGTGGTCGGACAGGCGCACAAATCCTGCGGTCAGGTCTGGCGGGGCGGTCGAGGTCACCCCGGACGCGGCAATGTCTGGCGTGTCAGTGTCCGAAGGGGGCACGTCGGCCAAGCTTGCGGCCGCCATCAGCCCGATTACGATCAGACAGGCCAGTGGCCGGATCACCGCTGGATGCCGTTGCTGGATACCCAGCCGTCCTTGCCGTTCCAGGTGACCCGACACCAGTCAAACCGACCGCCGCCTTGATCCGGGGGCTGGCAGCCTTGTACAACGATGCCGCTTTCGCCTGCAGAAATTCGGAACAAGATGCCGTGCATCGTGCCGGGTCCGGTACGCGCATTGATGTAGCCGTCGGACACGTTGCGTTTCACCATCCACAGCGCTTGCGCTGGTGCCGCGGGGCGTGGGGCCTGCGGGGCGGGTGCTGCGACGCGCGCCGGTGCGGGGGGCTGGCTGGACGGTGGGGCGTTGGCGGGGGCCAGTAACTTGACATGAATTCCCAGCGCATCTGCGTCGTCGGCGCTGAGCCATTGCATTTCGGCGGGTGCGGCCTGCGTGATGTAATAGACCGCCTTGTCCGACAGCCCAAGCTGGTTCAGATAGGCGCCGACCAGTGCATTTCCTGAACCGGTCTCGACGCTGTTCCCGCTGGTATCGACAAAGTATGCGGCATGAAATCCGACCCTGGCGCTGGCGTCCATCAGGCGGCGCACACCCCCAAGCCACGCCAACGCACAGGCCGAGGCGCAGGTGCCGTTGGTGTCGACAACCGTTGTTGCGCTTTGCAGCCGAAGGGCCCGGCCCATTCCAAGTCCGGCCATCAGATTGCCGCCAGGGCTGTCAAAAACAACAATGGCGTCCGGGGTTGTCAAAAGCGCACGGACCAGCGCCTGATCGTCACCTTTGTTGAACGGGCCACTCACTCGCAAGATGGTACCGTTGCCATCCGACATCTGAACCGGGGTGATGTCGGCGGCGCGGGCCGGCAAGGGCGCAGCCAGCGCCAGACAAATGAACACGTGTCGCAATACGGCAAGGGACATGATGCGCGAAACCTGACAACTGAATGACCCCAGCCTATGCGGTCGCAGGCCTTCGGGCAA
>JAUSPL010000371.1 GCA_030656535.1 Gemmobacter sp. | reverse complement strand
TATGGCGCTGGCGAAAGGGCATCGGTGGCCTCCTGTCTTTTGGTAGGTGCTTATCGCAAAGGGGTGGCGCTGGGGCAACGCTCTTTATGCTGCCGGCGCCGGTTAGATGGCCGGCCCCGGAGTAATGTATGATTCTGGCTTGCGATTCGGGCGTCGCACTCCACCGATCGCGTCGCCCAAACCGGACTTGGGGTGAAAAGCGCGTCAGCCGGCGTGTACGGACGGCATGTCCAGCGCCGAGAACCCATAGTGCCGCAGCCAGCGCAGGTCGGATTCGAAGAAGGCGCGCAGATCCGGGATGCCGTATTTCAGCATCGCCATTCGGTCGATCCCCATGCCAAAGGCAAAGCCCTGCCATTGGTCGGGATCAATCCCGCCCGCCCGCAGAACGCTGGGGTGGACCATGCCCGATCCCAGCACCTCAAGCCAGCCATCGCCTTCGCCGACCTTCAGCGAGCCGCCGGACCATGAACACTGGATGTCCACCTCGGCCCCTGGTTCGGTGAAGGGAAAGTGCGATGCACGGAACCGGGTTTTTACCTTGGTGCCGAAATATGCACTGAAGAACTCTTCCAGCACCCATTTCAGGTTGGCCATCGAAATGTCCCGGTCAATGGCAAGACCTTCGATCTGATGGAACATCGGGGTGTGGGTCTGGTCCATGTCCATCCGGTAGACACGGCCCGGGGCGATGATGCGGATCGGTGCCCCTTGGGACTGCATCGCACGTATCTGGACGGGACTTGTGTGCGTGCGCAAGACATGCGGCGGGCGGGTGTCGCCTTCGGCACGGTGCATGAAGAACGTGTCATGTTCTTGCCGCGCGGGGTGTTCGGGCACAATGTTCAGGGCATCGAAGTTGTACCAGTCGGTTTCCACTTGCGGGCCTTCGGCGACCGCAAACCCCATGTCAGCAAACAGCGCGGTGCATTCTTCCATGACCTGACTGACGGGATGGATGGACCCCAGCCGGCGCGGGCGGGCTGGCAATGTGACGTCAAGCCATTCCGAGCGCAGGCGTTCGTTCAGCGCCATATCCCCCAGCGCGGCCTTTTTCGCCCGCAGGGCTGCGTCAATTTCGTCCTTGAGCGCATTCAGGGCCGGTCCCATCGTCTGGCGTTCCTCGGGCGTCATGCGACCGAGTTCCCGCATCAGGCCTGCCACCTCACCCTTCTTGCCAAGGGCGGCAAGGCGCAGATCCTCCAGCGCGGCTTCGGTCGCCGCCGTGCCGATGCCGTTCAGATACTTGCCTCGTAGATCGTCCAGACCGTCCATCATGCGCCTCCGGTGGATTGCGGCCCTGTGCTAGCGCCCGCACCCCGCAAATGCAAGCCGCTGGCGCAAAGCCGGCGTTTTGGGGCATTCGCTGAATGTCATGTGGCTGTTACAAAACTGAAGCACAAGCGTCACCAACAGAAGTTAGTCAAATCGCGAGGTCAAACCAGACCCGTTGATGCCAAACAGGAGTAATCCATGTCCTTTGCCAAACTGACCGTCTCGGCGCTTGCGCTCGCTGCCGTTTCCGCCACCGCCGCCGCTGCGCGCGATCAGGTGCAGGTCACCGGGTCGTCCACTGTGCTGCCCTATTCGACCATTGTCGCCGAAGCATTCGGTGAGAACTTTGATTTCCCGGCACCGGTCGTAGAAGGTGGAGGATCGGGTGCTGGCCGTGCCAAGATGTGTGAAGGCGTTGGCCCGAACACTGTCGACATCGCCAACTCGTCCTCGCGCATTACCCAGAAAGACCTTGATGCCTGCGCCGCCAACGGCGTGTCCGACGTCATGGAAGTCCGTTTCGGCTATGACGGCATCGTCTTTGCCTCTGCCGTTGATGGTCCGGAATTCGCACTGACCCCGGCTGACATCTATAATGCGTCGGCGGCTCAGGTGAACACCGGGGGTACGATCGCTGCCAACACCTACAGCCAGTGGGCGCAGTTCAACGACGCGCTGCCTGCACAGGACATCCTGCTGCTGGTTCCGGGCACCAAGCACGGCACCCGCGAAGTGTTTGACGTGAAGGTTCTGGAAGCTGGTTGCAAGGAATCCGGCGCGTATGACCTGTTCCTCGCCGCTGCCGAAGGCGATGACGCCGCGAAAAAGAAAGCTGCGGTTAGCGCGTGCATGAAGTTGCGCACCGATGGCCGCTCGATCGATATCGACGGTGACTATACCGAAACGCTGGCGCGTCTGGATGCAGACAAGCAAGCCGTTGGTGTGTTTGGTCTGTCGTTCTACCAGAACAACACCGACAAGCTGCGGGTTGGGACCATGTCGGGCGTAGTGCCTTCGACCGAAAGCATCGCCGAAGGGTCGTACCCTGTGTCGCGCCCGCTGTATTTCTATGTCAAGCTGGCACACCTTGACGTGATCCCCGGCCTGCAGGAATACGTCGAGTTCTTCGTGTCCGATGACATGGCTGGCCCCGACGGACCGCTTGCACAATACGGCCTCGTTTCAGATCCGGAACTGGCCAAGACCCAGGAAATGGTTGCGAACCGCACCCCGATGGGCCCGCTGAACTGATCTGACCCACGACAAGAGCGTCCTGGCAAAACCGGGGCGCCCTGTTTCGATCGTCTGCAACACCGGGACAGGCAGGCCACATGTCGATTTTCATCCTTATGCTTTCACTGCTGGTTATCGGGTTGGCAGGCTTTTTTCTGTGCCGCGCGCGCGCGCTGGCATCGGTCGGGGGCAATGCGCGCAAGCTGCACTCCTTGCCCGGCTACCACGGCTGGCACGGCGCGATCATGGGTGTATTGCCCGGACTGCTGGTGCTGACTCTGTGGGCCATCGCGCAGCCGCTGGTCATTGAGCAGCAGCTTTCGGGGTTTTTCCCCGCTGAAACCATGGAAAACGACTCTCAGCGCATCCTTCTGATGGCCGACGTGCGCCGCGTCGCCGCCGGTCTTGACACCGCGGTCGCCACCGGATCACTCAGCGCGGATGAAGCCATAAGCATCCGCACAGAATTCGGGTCCATCCGCGACCGCCTTGCCGGCGTCGGGGTGGCCCTTGGGGCCGAAGTGACACCTCAGGTGCTTCAGGCCGCACAGAAGTACCGCCAGTTGGTTGCGACCGGCGCGCTTTGGCGCACCGTTTTGACGCTTATCGTCGCAGGGGGCGCGTTTCTCTATGCCCTCAGCATCACCACTGGCGAGTTCCGGGCCAGGAATCGCGTTGAGAAGGTAATGCTGGGCATGTTGATGCTGGCATCGACCATTGCCATCCTGACGACGGTCGGCATCGTGTTCTCGATGCTGTCGGAAACGCTCCGATTTGCCAAGATGTACCCCATCGCTGACTTCTTTTTTGGCCTGACATGGCAACCGAACTTTCAGGGCAA
The DNA here is from genome assembly GCA_030656535.1 of Gemmobacter sp. GTDB lineage: Bacteria > Pseudomonadota > Alphaproteobacteria > Rhodobacterales > Rhodobacteraceae > JAUSPL01. The sequence continues at coordinate 2,197 of JAUSPL010000371.1, read as the reverse complement.
CAGTCAGCTTGGTCTGCTGCCGCTGCTTTGGGGCACGCTGTATATCAGCCTGATTTCGATGATCGTGGCAGTGCCGACCGGGCTATTCACCGCGATTTATCTGGCGGAATATGCAAGCCCGCGTGCGCGTGCGATCATCAAGCCGTTGATCGAGGTGATTGCCGGGATCCCGACCGTGGTGTTTGGGCTGTTCGCGCTGGTGACGGTAGGGCCTTTGCTGCGCGACTGGATCGCCGAGCCAACCGGGTTGGGCAGTTCCGGGTCATCGGTGATGACGGCAGGGATTGTGATCGGGATCCTGAACATTCCGTTCATTTCGTCGCTGGCGGATGACATCATCAACGCCGTGCCGCAATCCATGCGCGACGGATCTTATGGGCTGGGTGCCACCAAATCGGAAACTGTGCGGCAGGTAGTGATACCTGCGGCGCTGCCCGGGATCGTCGGCGCCGTGTTGTTGGCCGCCAGCCGTGCAATCGGTGAAACGATGATCGTGACGATGGGTGCCGGTGCCGCAGCGCGCCTGGGCCTGAACCCCTTTGAGGCCATGACCACGATCACCGTCAAGATCGTCAGCCAGCTGACGGGGGATACCGAATTCAATTCGCCGGAAACACTGGTGGCTTTTGCTTTGGGCATGACGCTGTTTGTCATCACGCTGGGGTTGAACATCTTCGCGCTGTACATCGTGCGCAAATATCGGGAGCAGTACGAATGACCGACGCAACCCACAACGGGGCCCCCCGAAAGCGTCACGGATCGCTGATGCAGCAAGACGCGCTGACCCGCCGCCGCAACGCCGCCGAAAGCCGGTTCAAGCTGTATGGTATCGCAGCCATCTCGTTCAGCCTCCTTACGCTGGCCTTCATGCTGGTAACGATCTTTTCGGATGGGGTGTCAGCCTTTCGTCAGGCCAGCATCACGTTTCCGGTGACGCTGGATGCGGCCAAGCTGGACCCGAAGGGACAGACCAACCGCGACGACATGATGAAGGTCACCACCATTGGCTATACCAGCCTGCTGAACAAGGCACTGGTGGACTATCTGGACCAACAGGGCATTTCGACCGAAGGCGTCAGCGACAAACAGATCGCAGAGTTCATTTCGCGCGACACACCCGCGCAATTGCGCAATCAGGTGATCGCAGACCCGACCATGCTGGGCCAGACCATCAGTTTCTCGGGCTTTAGCACAGGACGGATCGACGGCTACTTCAAAGGCCGCGTGACACGTGAAACGGCGCAGGTCGATACAAACATCTCGGTCGCGCAGCTGGATCTGGCAGACCGCTTGCGCGAGGCGGGCATCCTCTCGGTGGCGTTCAATTGGCGCTTTTTGACCAACCCCGACGCATCCGACCAACGCCCCGAGGCGGCCGGTCTGGGTATCGCCATCATCGGGTCTGCCTATATGATGTTGCTGGTGGCGGTGTTCGTGCTGCCAATCGGCGTCGCCGCCTCGATCTATCTGGAAGAATTCGCACCCAAGAATTTTCTCACCGATATCATCGAGGTGAATATCTCGATTCTCGCTGCGGTGCCGTCTATCGTCTATGGTATTCTGGGTTTGGCGATATTCATCAACTTTGCCAAGGTACCGCAGTCTTCGCCCCTGGTGGGGGCACTGGTGTTGACGCTGATGACATTGCCGACCATCATCATTGCAACCCGGGCCGCGTTGCGGGCGGTGCCGCCTTCGGTCCGAGACGCGGCACTGGGCATCGGCGCGTCAAAGATGCAGATGGTGTTCCACCATGTGCTGCCTCTTGCGGCGCCCGGCGTGCTGACCGGCACCATTCTGGGCCTTGCGTCGGCGCTGGGGGAAACAGCCCCGCTGTTGCTGATCGGGATGGTGGCGTTCGTTGCCAACTATCCTGCGGGCCCATTTGACGGCGGGATGCTTGATCCTGCATCTGCCCTGCCCGTGCAGGTCTATTCCTGGGCCTCGCGGTCTGACCCTGCCTTCATTGAACGGTCCAATGGTGCGATCATCGTGCTGCTGGCCTTCTTGATGGTCATGAATATCATCGCCATCGTGCTGCGCCGGCGGTTCGAGCGCCGCTGGTAAGGATCAAAGCCATGAACGACATGCGAATTGTGGAGAGAACCGTGGACAACCACGACATCAAGATCACCGCCCGCAGCGTGCAGGTGTATTACGGCGAAAAGCAGGCGTTGAAGGATGTCGATGTCGATAT
>JAUSPL010000370.1 GCA_030656535.1 Gemmobacter sp. | reverse complement strand
AGACCTATCCGCATGTCGATCCGGTGGAAACCGCTGTCCATGCCGCAAAGGCCCTGAAAGAGATGATGGAAGGCCGTGCCCAAGGCCGCACGCTGCGGCTGGCGGTGCCAATGCTGGACGAGGCGAATTCAGGCAGGTCCGACGTCCTGCCAACGATGGAATTCTATGACCGCGCCCGGCAGTTTGAAACCGAACCGGGAATACTGGCGGTATCGATAAACGCTGGCTTTTCAGACGCCGACATCTTTCACTGTGGGCCGTCGGTACTGGTCAGCTATGACGCCACCCGCGACGGGGCCGAGGCAAGGGCGCAAGACATCGCGCTGGAACTGGGCACTGCGATCTGGGATGCGCGCCATTCCTGCGCCAACACGTTTCTGACTGTCGCCGAGGCATGTCAGGCCGTGCGGGATTTCAAACCCGACCGGCCCGGACCGCTGGTGATATCCGACTTTTCCGACAACCCGGGGTCAGGGGCATATGGCGATGCGACCGACCTGCTGGCGGGGCTGCTGGATCTGGGATTGCAAGACGCAGCCTTTGGTCCGCTGATTGACCCCAGTGCCGCGACCGCCCTGCAAGGCTTTGCGGTCGGCGATACAGTGACACTGGCCATTGGCGGCAAGATCGACCCCTACTACGGCGGCGCACCGATCCTGGTGACGGGCCAGGTCCGGCATTTGTCCGCGGATGGGGTGTTGGTCGGCGACGGCCCCGTGATCGGGGGCATCACGTTCAGGTTCGGACCGACGGCCGTCCTGAGAGTCAACGGAATCGACATCCTGATCGTAAGCGAGCGCGGACAAGCCTATGATCTGCAACAGTTCAAGGCATTTGGCATCACCCCAGAAGCATGTACGGTGCTGGGGCTGAAATCACAGCAGCATTTTCGCGCAGCCTTTGAACCCATTGCGTCAAAGGTGATCGTCTGCGACTGCGGCGCGCTGGCGACGCCGAACTACGCCAAGCGCCGCTACGAAAAGGTGCGCCGCCCGGTGTGGCCACTGGACGATATGCCCGACGATTTCAAAGTCAGCTTCTGACCTCATCCGGGCGCAGCTTCCTGCGCGGTGCGCGTCGCAACGTTGCGGCGGGCACCAAGCCGTGCACCAACACCCATTCTGAGGGGTTTCTTTGGTCTCGGGCCGGTGTCAGTGTGGCGCGCAGGTATTGGAGGTGCGGATATGGAAGAATTCATTGGCAGCAATGCGGTCTGGCTGGCGGTTGCGGCCTTTATAATCGTCTCGGTATTTCTGGCCGTGCGGATCGTCCCGCAATCCGAAAAGTATGTGGTGGAACGCTTTGGCCGGTTGCAGGCCGTTCTGGGCCCCGGAATCAACCTGATCGTCCCATTCATCGACAACGTGGCGCATCGCATTTCGGTGCTGGAACGGCAGTTGCCCACCAGCCGACAAGACGCAATCACGGCTGACAACGTTTTGGTCACGGTGGAGACCAGCGTGTTTTACCGCATCATCGACCCCGAAAAAACCGTCTATCGGATCCGTGACGTAGATGCGGCGATCTCGACCACAGTGGCGGGGATTGTGCGGGCAGAGATCGGGACGATGGAACTGGACGAGGTGCAGTCGAACCGGAACCGGCTGATCGACCGGGTGCGCGAAATGGTGACATCCGCCGTCGACGACTGGGGCATCGAGGTCACGCGGGCCGAACTGCTGGACGTCAATCTGGACGAAGCAACCCGTTCGGCAATGTTGCAGCAACTGAACGCAGAACGTGCGCGACGGGCACAAGTGACCGAGGCCGAAGGCCACAAGCGCGCCGTAGAGCTTTCGGCCGACGCCCAGCTTTATGCCGCCGAGCAGGTCGCCAAGGCACGTCGCATCCAGGCCGATGCAGAGGCCTATGCAACCAAGGTCGTCGCCGAGGCGATTGCCACCCACGGGATCGAGGCCGCCCAGTATCAGGTGGCGCTGAAACAGGTCGAAGCGTTGACAGCCATCGGTCAAGGCTCGGGCAAGCAAACCATCATTGTCCCGGCACAAGCGCTGGATGCGTTTGGTGATGCGTTCAAGATGCTGAAGGGGCGGGCGTGATGTTGTCGATCTGGTGGGTCTGGGTCGTCGGCGGCCTGGCACTGGGCGTCCTGGAAATGCTGGTGCCGGGCTTTGTCTTTGTCGGCTTTGCAACGGGCGCCATCATCACCGGAGGTCTTGTCTGGCTCGGGGTGCTTGGATCCTCGGTGCCGGTTCTGTTGGTCGTCTTTGCGATATCATCGCTGTTGGTCTGGATCGTATTGCGCAAGGCACTCGGGATCCGACGCGGGCAGATCAAACGCATCGACCGGGACATCAACGACAACTGACCCCCCGGACGCGCCACCGCCGGACCCAAGGCTATACTTGCGTCACGCGTTGGGGCGGCGGGCCTGCGGACTGTTCAGTTCCGCCGTGATGGCCCGGGCTGCAGCCCGGGGATCGGCAGCTTGCCAAACCGGACGGCCAATCACGATATGGTCCACCCCGTCGGCGATGGCCTGAGCCGGAGTGGCGACACGTTTTTGATCGCCATTGCTTGCGCCGGCAGGACGAATGCCCGGGGTGACGATCAGTTTGCCATTTGCCTGCGGCAAAGCGCGGATAGAGGCCGCCTCTTGCGGACTGGTGATTACGCCGTCAGCACCTGCATCCAGCGCGCGGGCGGCGCGCTCCAGCGCGATGTCATGCAAATCGCCGGGGCGGATCAGGTTTGCGTCAAGGTCCGCGCGGTCCAAAGAGGTCAGAACCGTTACCGCAAGGATTTTCAGGTTCGACCCGCCTTTGCCCTCCATGGCTGCGCACACCACCTGCGGGTCGCCGTGAACGGTCAGGAAGTCCAGATCATATTGTGCGATGCCTTTGACGGCAGCCTCGATGGTCGCGCCAATGTCGAACAGCTTGAGGTCAAGGAAGATGCGTTTGCCGTGTTCTTGCTTCAGCTCGTTCGCCAAGGCAAACCCACCGCCGGTCAACATGCCAAGGCCGATCTTGTAGAAACCAGCGGCGTCGCCAATGCGTGCGGCAAGGTCGAGGCCCATGACGATATTGGGCACATCCAAGGCGACGATCATACGGTCGTCTGCGGCAACGGTATCGGCGGACATGATTTGGCCTTTCGCAGGCCGGGGCTGGTGGCTCCGGCGGGGATGCTTTTCAACAGATGGATGGCGCGCGTGTAGACCTTTGCTGTCGGGGCGTCCAGAGCACGCTGTACCCCGCCGCCTCTCGGTGAGTATTCCGTTTGTGAAGCGCGGATGTATGAAACCGCCCTGCGCGCCCAGAGGCTGGGCAGGGAGCAACCAGACCCTCAGCCACAGGGGCGCAGGTGGATCGGGTCAGGCAGCGCTGCGCCAAGGGTGCGACAGGCACCATCAGCACATAAACGCCAGTCGCCCCCGGTCGCACCCGAATTGGCAAGCGCAAGCGCGGGTGTGTCAACATCGGGCTGCCAAACCCACCACCCGTCCAGCAGACGTGCGCCGGGGCCAGGGTCCATTCCGGCGCCCGACCCCTTTACCCGAGCTTCGGTCAGATAAAGAGCCGCACCGCGGGCCTCCCAAGTCTCTTGCCACTGGGTTTTCTCGACCGAGTGGGTCCAGGTCAAGGTAAAAAGGCCGGTCGCCAAAGCCAGCGGGCTACCGGCGACCAGCAGGCAAACGGACATCAGGCCGCGACGCCCTTGGCACGGTTGCGCCGCCAGATCAGGACCGCGAACATCGCACCCAACGCAAAACCGATTTCATCGGTAATCGGCAGGGCTGCGACCAATGTAAAGGCGGCAACCATCGCCAACGCGCGCTCCCACACGGTCAGACGCACCCCAAGCCAGCCGATCACCGCAGCGCCCCACAGGCCGATCGCAACGATGACCTTGAGCGTGATATAGATCACCGCAGGAATGAACCCGATGCTTTCGGCCAGCGGGCCGCCCGGTTGCAGCATCAAGACCGGGGTATAAACCGCCATGAACGGTATGACGAACCCGGCTGCGGCAACCTTTACCGCCTCGAAACTGATCTTGAGACCGGATTCCTTGGCGATCGGACTTGCGGCAAAACAAGCCAGCGCAACGGGCGGTGTCAGATCGGCAAGGATGCCGAAATAGAACACGAACATATGCGACACGATCAGCGGCACACCCAGTTCCAGCAAGGCAGGTCCGGCGATGGACGACGTAATGATGTAGTTGGGGATCGTGGGGATGCCCATGCCCAGCACAATACAGGTCAGCATGGTCAGAACCAGCGACAGGAACAGGCTGTCGCGACCCACGCTGACGATGAACTGGCCAAATGTGAGTGCGGCCCCGGTAAGGGTAATCGTGCCGATGATGATACCGAC
>JAUSPL010000368.1 GCA_030656535.1 Gemmobacter sp. | reverse complement strand
CGCTGGCGCATCTGGCCAGCCATTTCCGTATCAGCAAGATCACCGTCTTCTTCCCGGTTTCAGTCTCTGTACTGACCGCGATGTCTGCCTTGCTGCTGGAACGCGCGATCAACGCTGACCACCCCGGCATGTCGGTCGGGTACGCCCTGCTGACATGTCTATGCCTTCTGGCCTTGCTGGAGCACTGGTTCATGGTGCTCCCGCTGCCTGATGAAAAGCTGTGGCGCTGGATGATGCCTGCCGCCAAAGCCAGACCTACAGATCGCCTGAACGAGGACGCCAATGGACTTTGATCAGATTTTCCGCACCCAGATCGACGCACTGAAAGCTGAAGGCAATTACCGCACCTTCGCCGAACTTGAACGTAAAAGGGGCGAGTTTCCCCGCGCTGCAAACCACAAGGATGGCAAGATTACCGACATAACGGTCTGGTGTTCAAACGACTATCTTGGAATGGGCCAGCACCCGGCCGTCGTCAAGGCAATGGTAGATTGCGTACAGGCCTGCGGCACAGGATCGGGGGGCACCCGGAATATTTCCGGCACCAACCACAACCACCTTTTGCTGGAGGCAGAGCTGGCTGATCTTCACGGCAAGGACTCGGCGTTGCTGTTCACAAGTGGCTATGTGTCAAACTGGGCAGCGCTGTCGACGTTGGGCAGCCGCATTCCGAATGTCGTGATTTTGTCCGATGCAGGCAACCACGCCTCGATGATCGAAGGTGTGCGCCATTCCCGCGCCGACAAGGTCATCTGGAAACACAACGATTGGCGCGACCTGGACCGGAAACTGCATGCGGTCGGGGACCGTCCCAAGATTGTAGCATTTGAATCGGTCTACTCGATGGACGGCGACATCGCCCCGATCAAGGAAATCGTTCAGGTCGCCAAGGCGCATGGCGCGCTGACCTATATTGACGAAGTGCATGCCGTTGGCATGTACGGCCCGCGCGGTGGCGGTGTAACCGAGCGTGAGGGGCTTGCAGATCAGATCGACCTGATTGAGGGAACTCTGGGCAAAGCTTACGGCGTGGTCGGCGGATACATCACTGGATCAACCGCCCTCTGCGATTTCATCCGCAGTTTTGCCAGCGGGTTCATCTTTACCACAGCGCTGCCACCAGCTGTGGCCGCTGCCGCAACGGCCTCCATTCAGCACCTAAAGACAAGCCAGTTCGAGCGGCAGCGTCAAAAAGAACAGGTTGCCAAACTGCGCGCCCGACTGGACCGTGCGGGAATACCGCACCTGGCCAATGACAGCCACATCATTCCGGTGATGATCGGCGATCCCGTCAAATGCCGCATGATCAGCGACATCCTGATGCGCGACTGGGGCATCTATGTGCAACCGATCAACTATCCCACTGTCGCCAAAGGAACCGAGCGGCTGCGGATTACGCCGTCACCGTTCCATTCCGATGCTGACATCGATCACCTGGCGACCGCTCTTTCCACACTTTGGCAACGCTGTGCGCTGTCGCACGCTGTGGCGTGAAGAAGTGATCCGGATCAAGAGCCAACACGTAACATAAAGAAATATGGAGAGTGCACATGAAATTGAAACTGGTACTACTTGCTGCCCTTGCAACCTCATCCGCTCCGGCCTTTGCGGCAGGCGACGCAGCCAAAGGTGAGGCGCTGTTCAGACAGTGTCAGACCTGCCACTCCGCCGTGAATGACGCCGGGGAAGTCGTGGCAGGCAAGGGGGCCAAGGTCGGTCCCAACCTGTATGGCATGTTTGGTCGGCAGGCCGGCACCGCTGCTGACTTCAACTATGGCCCATCAATTGTTGCCGCTGGCGCCGCGGGCCTCATGTGGGATGAAGCCACCTTTACCGACTATGTTCAGGACCCGGTTGCATTCCTGAGAACAACGCTGAACGACAGGTCTGCCAAATCCAAGATGTCGTTCAAGCTCAAGAACGAAGCGGCTGCGGCCGACGTGTATGCCTATCTGATCCAATTCAGCCCTGAAGCAGCACCTGTGACGCCAAAACCCTGATGACCGACCGTTCCGAAATGACAAAGGCCCTCGCCTTGGCGGGGGCCTTTTTGTTTCAACGGATTGCCAGGTGTCAGGCCTGCCGGACTGCAGTGTGCTGGGGCGCGACTCTGCGGACGGCATCAACGATATCAGCGACAGTCAGACCCGCATCGGCATACATGGCCGCCGGACTGGCCTGTTCGATGAAACGATCCGGTAACGTAAGGGTTCGCAGGCGCAGCCCGTGATCCAGGCCCCCCGAATTCGCCAGATGTTGAAGCACCTGCGCACCGAACCCACCCGCCGCACCTTGTTCGATTGTGATCAGCGCCGCGTGGTGGCGTGCAAGCTGGCCAATCAGATCGCCGTCAAGTGGTTTGGCAAACCGCGCGTCCGCGACCGTCACCGACACCCCTTGCGACGCCAACGCGTCGGCAGCCAGTAAACATTCCGCCAGTTGCGCGCCAAAGCACAACAGCGCCACATCCGTCCCCTGCCGTAAAACGCGCCCCTTGCCTATCGGCAACACCTGACCGCGTTCAGGCATTTGCACACCCGCGCCGTCACCGCGCGGATAGCGAAACGAGATTGGCCCAGCGTCATAGGCAGCCGCAGTGGCGACCATGTGGACCAGTTCCGACTCGTCGCCCGCGGCCATCACAACAAAGCCCGGCAGATTGGCCAGATATCCCACGTCAAATGCCCCGGCATGTGTCGCGCCGTCGGCCCCCACCAGCCCTGCCCGATCGATCGCAAACCGCACCGGCAGCCCCTGAAGCGCCACGTCATGCACAATCTGATCATAGCCGCGCTGCAAGAAGGTCGAATAGATCGCCACAAATGGCTTCAGCCCAGCAGCTGCCATCCCCGCAGCAAACGTCACGCCATGCTGCTCTGCGATCCCGACATCAAAAACACGCGCTGGAAACCGCGCGGCCATGATATCAAGCCCGGTCCCAGACGGCATGGCCGCCGTCACTGCAACAATCTTGCCGTCCAGTGCAGCTTGCTCGGTCAGGGCGCGTCCAAAGACGCTGGTATAGGCGGGCGCATTCGATCTGGCTTTGGCCTGCGTGCCAGACACAACGTCGAACTTTGACACCCCATGATACTTGTCGGCGGCACTTTCTGCCGGGGCATAGCCTTTGCCTTTGACCGTGACAGCATGGATCAAGACGGGGCCGGTCGCCCGCGTTTTCGCAGCCCGCAACGTCGCCAGGAGTTCGGGCATGTTATGACCGTCGATCGGCCCGACATAGCTGAAGCCCAGTTCCTCGAACAACGTGCCACCGCCTGGCAACCCCGTCACTAGGGCCCGCGCCCGCCGCGCACCATCTCGCAAGGGTCCGGGTAACGCAGCTTCGACCCCCTCGGCCATGCTGCGCAGGGTCGCAAAAGGAGCATGCGCAGAAAGACCGTTCAGGTATTTGTTCAGCGCGCCAACAGGGGGCGCAATGCTCATATCATTGTCGTTCAGGATGACGAACAGGCGCTTGCCCAGATGCCCGGCCGCATTCATCGCCTCATAGGCCATGCCCGCCGTGATCGCGCCATCGCCGATCACGGCAATCGCATCCCCGGTTGGCTGACCCATGTCACGACCTACAGTGAACCCCAAGGCTGCTGAAATGCTGGTCGAACTGTGCGCAGCGCCAAATGGATCAAAGGCGGACTCTGACCGTTTGGTGAACCCCGAGAGCCCGCCGCCCTGTCGAAGATTGCGCATTTTGTCACGCCGGCCCGTCAGGATCTTGTGCGGGTAACATTGGTGGCCCACGTCCCAGATCAGCTTGTCCACGGGTGTGTTGAACACGGCGTGGATCGCCACTGTCAGCTCTACCACCCCCAATGACGACCCCAGATGCCCCCCCGTTTCCGACACGACAGAAATCACGTCTGATCGCAGCTCGGCGGCAAGTCGCGACAAATCCGCGTCGCTGAGCTTTCGCAGGTCAGCGGGCGATTGAACCTTATCAAGAAGGGGGGTTTCAAGACGCATAAAAGTGCCCTTTGCTATGAAAAAAGGTGCCGGGTGCTTGACACGCGGCACCAGTTCCCTGTCGCCAACAGGAAGGGAACCGGGCTGTGGATATGGCCCAGGCCCGGGCCGGCACGTGGCCCGAACGTCGTTGCAGACCTGTCGGCGACATGCCGAGCGGCCCGAATAGGATCAGGCAACACCTTGGACCGGCTGGTTGATTTCCAGCGCGCCATAGGGTGAGGGGGCTTGTTTGCTTTGTTCGGGCAACAAAAAGCTTGCTACCCATATGACCAGCAGCACCGCGCCAACCACCGCAAGACCAACCCCTGCAAGAAACGCGCCCCAAACCATCTGACCAAAGACCCAGACCCGCAAGCGGATGACGGGACTTTGGTCGTCGAAATATTGTTCTTTAGACATGATGCATCCTTTCAGCGATCTGTCGGTGATCAGTTCGGCGGCGCATAGCCGTGGTCTTGCGCCCAGACAAACCAGTTATCTACGACTGTGCCGGTCAGCAGAATTCCGATGCCGCCGGTAATCGGCACCAGCACGGCAAACCACCACGCCCAACGGTGAATACCTTCCATCGTAGCATTGAACCCCATGGTCCAGCGCCAGAACAAGGCCGCCCGTTCGGATGCAGTGCCCCGATCGACAATCTGTTCCAACTCACGATCACCGCCCAGACGGGTGACCGAAAGAATGGTCGCTCCGTGCATCGCAAACAGCAGGGCCGATCCATAAAGGAACACAATGCTCAGCGCGTGAAAGGGGTTATAGAACAGGTTGCCATAGGTCAGGCTGAACAGGTTGGTCCAGTCCAGGTGCGGAAAGATGCCGTAAGGCACAGCCTCGGACCAGCTTCCCATCAACACAGGCCGGATCAGACCCAGCACAAGCACCAGCCAGAGCGCGCCGGCAAATGCCCAAGCCACATGTTTCCCCAGACCCAGCGCCTCGGCGCGCAGATAGGTGCGCACCCACCACGTACTCAGCGAGATCAGGAAAAAGAAGCCCGCCACCAAGAATAGCCCACCTTCGGCCATCGGCGGGAACCGCAAGCCCCATTCCGGGGCCGGGGGTTCAAGCGCCATCCAGAACAGATCGCGCACGAATATAGCCGGATTGTAGTCAGCAAGATGCCAAAACCATGCACCCACCAACATGAACCAGATCGCCCCGGTGGCCAGACTTATGACCCCAAACGTCCCCAGATACACCGGACCAAGCTGAGCGTTGCCAAACCAACCGAGCAGGTTCGAAAACCCGGCAGTTCTGGTCCGGTTGCCAAGGTCGACGTCTTCGACCATCCCCATCTCAGGTGCGGCGCGCACCTGAACCTGAGTGAAAAAGTTCTGATACTCAGCCATTTACGCCTCCCGGAATATTTGCCCAGAACGGAAGTTCCAGCCACCAGTTCCACCAGTCGATCCATTGGTCGAACCAGATTGTGCCAGAGATCAGGATGCAGATCGCGCTCCAGAATGCTGCGTTCAGCGCAAGCAGGACGCCGAGCCGGTGAATGCCCAGGGTGCCGACCGAATACCCGATCAGATCACGAAAGAACGTGTCCTCGTGGTCTGGGGTCTTCATCACCTGACCTTTGCCCGGATTTGCCGCCGACAGGATCAAACCGCCATGCAGCGCCAGCGCCAGGGCGTTGGTGAAGAAGAATGTGACCGCAATCATGTGCGCGGGATTGTAGTGAAAATTCCCATAGGTATAGCCGGTATTGGACACCCAATCGAGGTGGCTGAAGATACCATAGGGAAACGCATAGCCCCAGGCCCCCATCAAGATGGGCCGTATCACCACCAGAGACACATAGGCAAAGATCGCAACACCAAAGGCAATCGGCACATGCAGGCCGATGCCCAGCTTGCGGCAGATTTCAACCTCGCGCAGCGCCCAGCTTATAAACGAGCCTGTAGCGCAGATCGTGATGATCTGCCACAAACCGCCCTGCATCAAAGGGGAAAATGCCAGACCGTTTTCAATGGGTGGCGGATTGATCGAAATCAGCCAGGGGTTCCAGGTCGGCCCCATCGCCGCCCCATAAAAGATCAGCAAGGTTCCAAGGGCCGCGAAGAAGAAGGTCGTGACCCCAAAGAAGCCGACGTAGAAGGGCCCGACCCAGAAGTCGAACAGGTTCCCGCCGATCAGCGTGCCGCCGGGCACGCGGTATTTTCGTTCGAAGCTGAGCAGTGCCATACTTCCCTCTCCGCTGTTGGACGGGTCATCCTATAGGCGCACCAAATGCACCGTGGCCGTCATGTGTTTCTTGAAACCAGAGGTTTGGTGCGGGCGACAGAGGTCGCCCACACCAAAGGCAACATGTCAGGGCGCAACGTCAGCGACATAGCCATGTTTGGCCGCAGCAATGTCGAACCAGTTGTAGGCAGGGTTCGACAGCAAGACGAGATGGATCATCGCTGGCAGAAGAAAGAGGAAGACCCCTTGCGCCACGAAAACGCGACGCGGGTCAAAAATCAGCCAGATCTTGTAGAACTTGCTCATATCTCAATCTCCCCTCAGAACCACGGACGCCAGATGAACACGGCTAGATGAGCGACGACGGCGATGGTCGTGAACAACCAAAGCCCGCTCATGTAGACCGAGTGCAACTCTTGCGCCTGCTGGTCTGTAAGACCTGTGAAAGACAGGTCGGATTTATCAGCCATGGTATCCTCCGGATATTTGGACTGACGCCGCATTCCCTGCGGCCGGGCCACGGTGGGCAGAATGCCCCTCCGATGTTTCGCCTTCCCGTCAGCGGGAAAGCGAATTCTGTTTGCCGATCAGGCTTTCTGTTCCTTGAACGAAAAGCGTGTTATCCGCGGAAAATCATGGGCGTCACCGCCTGCGCGTCCTTGAGGGCGCGCGCGACCGGGCCAAGCCGTGGCAGGCGTCCGTGCCGCGCGGCCTGCAACAGCCACCCCACCACGTGCGGCAGGACCGCCAGACAAAAGATCAGCGCAAAGTAGATGAAGTACTCGACCTTGTTCACCCGTTTGACGTGATGCAGGTCACAGTTGGCGGTATAATCACTCATGATCTTCCTCCCTCGTTTTGGAAAAGTCCCGCACCCGGCAGGCCCTCCACGGTTTCGCGCACCACACGTTCTGCCCCGGCATCAAGAGCTGCCTTTTCGGCCGCATCCCGCAACGTGCGCGCGGCGCTGATCCGGGTCAGGATCGGATGCGTGTTGACAATACGGTCCAGCGCCACCTGCGCATCGACGTCCCAAGGGAAATCGCGCCGCAGAGTCGTTGGGGTTGCCGCGGCCGAATCCATCTCGGTGCCCAGCGGCAAAATGTGGAACAGGGCGTCAAAGAGGCTGTTGCAGACTTCCTGCAAAATCCAGACTGCCCCGGCATAGCCCATGGCGGGTGTGCCTGTGGCACGTCGGATCGCAGCACCCGGGAATGAGGCCGGGATAAAGCTGGGCGCAGGTCCGAACCCGCCCTTCAGTTCAGCCAGATACATCTTTTCGTTGATTGACCCCATCACGACCAGCGGACGATGTTGTTTCAACAACCCTCGGATAGCCTCGTTATTGGTCTTTTTCCCTGGTTCACGGGCCACAGCAAAGGCGCAGGGCAAACCAAGATCCGTTTCCAGATAATTCTTGATACCGCGCGCATAGGTTTCCGTCGCGACGATGGCGAAAGACGCCGTGGCAAAGAAGTCCTGCGTTACGGACCGCCACAGATCCCAAACCGGCTTCAGCGTCGAGTGCTTCTCTTGCTCGATGAACGGTTCCGGGTCGAGTTCCAACATCTCGCCCAGCTTGCGCAGGAACTTGGTGGTACTGTCGACACCGATCGGGGCTTGCAGATATGGCTTGCCCAAGACCTCGGCCAGACCCCGCCCAAACTCGCGATACATCACGATGTTGGCGTCCGCATTCACAAGGTTTCGCATCTCGGCCACATGTGCGCCCAGAGGCAGCACCATGTTCACATCCGCGCCAATGCCCTGGACCAGTCGACGAATTTCGTGCAGGTCGGATGCCATGTTGAACACGCCATACATGGGCCCCAACAGGTTCACGCGTGGCCGCGCACCTGCCTCGCGCTTGGCCTCTGGCGGCATCCGGCCCTTGGTCATCCCGAATTCGGTAAAGATCCAGGTCATCGCCCGATCTGCAGTCTGCCACTGGTCCTCATCGATGGTGCGCGGCAGAAACCGCTGAATGTTGGTTCCCATCGGCGTGACACCGCCGCCGATCATCTCGGCAATCGAGCCGGTGACAACGACCGCAGGCAAGGCAGGGTCCAGAGTTTTCCAGGCGCGCCGCATCGCACCCTCGGTTCCGTCGCGGCCCAGTTCTTCTTCGCCAAGGCCTGTCACCACAATAGGCAGTTCGTGCGGTGGAAGCGCATCAGTATAGTGCAAGACGGATGTCACTGGCAGGTTCTCGCAGCCAACCGGGCCGTCAATCACAACCTGCAGTCCCTTGACCGCGCAAAACGCATAGACTGCGCCCCAATAGCCCCCTGCGCGGTCGTGATCTTGCACGAGCATCAGATCATCTCCTCCGCCCTGGCGGCTTTGGCGGCCTTGTCCAGCTTCTTTTGGTGGATCGCGCGAAAGTCAGGGCGAAGGTTCGGTGCACCTTCCCAGATGCCGGCCGTGTCTCCGGTCCCGACACCTTCAAAAAAGGCCTTCATCTGCTGCATCCGGGACTTCCCCGCGATGGCAGCATTGACCACCTGGCCCAAAGACCCGGCCCCCGCCGGCCCCATCAGCGGCCGCGCCGAGATAAGGTTGGTAAAGTACAGTGACGGAATCGCCAGTTCCTTGGCCTTTTGGACCAGTGGCGTCGTCCCCACCGCCAGATCGGGCCGGATAGCCATCATCGCAGACGCGTCATCTTCCAGGCTGGCGCGAAATTTGACCTTGACGCCTTTGGCTTCCAACCATTCAAGGTCGGCCGCGCTCCATGGGGTTTTGGGGCAGGCTGTGCCGACATACGGCACATGCGCACCGGATTCGATCAACAGCCGTGCAACCAGAAGCTCAGAGCCCTCGTAGCCCGACAGCGTGATGGTTCCCTTTATCGGGTGCGCAGCCAAGGCCGCCTTGATCGCCGGCAAAAATGCGTTCTGCGCGGCAGCAATCCGTGCGGGATCAACGTTGTAGGCCTCCCCGATTGCGGCAAGCCAGGCAGCCGTGCCATCATGTCCCACAGGCGCCGAACCGACGACCTTGCGCCCCGCCGTCTGGAACTCCCTGACCGCAGCCGTGTAGAATGGATGAATGGCGGCGACGACATCGCAATCAAGTGCCGCGTAAAGTTCCCGCCATT
>JAUSPL010000367.1 GCA_030656535.1 Gemmobacter sp. | reverse complement strand
AAGTTCGAGATCATGGCGATCCCGTTCTTCATTCTGGCTGGCAACTTTCTGACCCATGGCGGGGTCGCGCGGCGGATGATCCGGTTTGCCACCTCGATGGTGGGTCATTGGTACGGCGGGCTGGGGCTGGCTGCAGTCATGGCATGCGCGCTGTTTGCGGCGATTTCGGGATCCTCGCCCGCTACCGTGATGGCCGTCGGGTCGATCCTGATCCCTGCGATGGTCAAACAGGGTTATCCGACGCAATTTGGTGTCGGCGTCGTTGCCACCTCGGGCGGACTGGGCATCCTGATACCACCGTCGATCGTGATGGTCATGTATGCGGTGGCGACCTCGGGTATGGTTGTGACCGGACCGAACGGCGAGACGGTGATGTCGGCCTCGATCGGGACGCTGTTCATGGCGGGCGTGATCCCGGGCCTGATGCTGGCCACCATGTTGGGCGCCACCACGACCTGGCGCGCGTGGAAGAACGACTATCCGCGCATGCCGCGCGCGTCATACGCTGCCCGCTGGAAGGCGTTCCGCGAAAGCGTCTGGGGCCTTATGCTGATCGGCATCATCATGGGCGGGATTTACGGCGGGATATTCACCCCGACCGAGGCCGCCGCCGTGTCTGCGGTCTACGCCTTCATCGTCGCGGTGTTCATCTACAAGGACATCAAGCTGCGCGACGTCCCGAAGGTGCTGCTGGCCTCTGCTGCCATGAGCGCGATGTTGCTCTATATCATCACCAACGCCGTGATGTTCGCGTTCATCCTGACCTCAGAGCAGATTCCGCAGGCGCTGTCGGCGTGGATCGTCAGCCTGGGGTTGGGCAAGATCGGGTTCTTGCTGATCGTCAACGTCATGCTGTTGATTATCGGCATGGTGATGGAGCCATCGGCCATCGTGCTGATCATGGCGCCGATCCTGTTCCCGGTGGCGATGCATCTGGGGGTCGACCCGGTCCATTTTGGCATCATGCTGGTGGTCAACATGGAGGTGGGGCTTGTGACGCCGCCTGTCGGGCTGAACCTGTATGTTGCCTCGTCAATTTCAAAACTGGGATTGACCGAGGTCACGCGATCAACATGGCCGTGGCTTCTGACGATGCTGATGTTCCTGATGCTGATAACCTATGTGCCTGAGATAACCCTGTTCTTGCCACGAATGCTGGGTATGAACTGATCTGGAACGGCCCCGGTGCACGCCGGGGCCGTTTTGCCAGTGCGACCCGTCTTGGGGCCAATGCTCTGGATATGGGTGCCCGCCGTGGATCACATGACCCCGGCGCGGCGGTCCTCGAACCGGGTCAGTTCCTGCGCCAGGACTTGATGCCCCGAGGCCGACAAGCACACAAGCGGCAGGCGCACGCGGTCCGTCATCGCGCCGATGCCCGCCAGCGCGCGCTTGACAGGGCTGGGGCTGCTTTCGATGAACATCGCGGCCGCCAACGGGGCCAGCCATTCGTGCAGGGCCAATGCGCGCAGGCGGTCGCCCTCGGCCCAGGCTTTGTACAGCGCCACAGCCTCGGCGGGCGCAAAGTTCGACAAGACCGACGTCAGTCCGCGCGCCCCCAGCGCATAGAATGGCAAGGCCAACCCGTCATCCCCGCAATGAACCACGAATCCGTCACCACAGGCAGCGCGTAAGGCGCTGACGCGGGCGACCTCGCCCCCGGCCTCTTTGATCGCGACGATATTGGCGTGATCGTGCGCCAGACGGGCGGCGGTTTCCGGCGCAATGGCGACTCCGGTGCGGCCGGGCACCGAATACAGCATCACATCTGCGGATGTCGCGGCTGCGATGGCGGAAAAGTGGGCGATCAGTCCCTCTTGAGAGGGTTTGTTGTAATAGGGGGTGATCAGCAACACCCCGTCCACCCCTGCCTCGGCGGCGCGGCGGGTTGCGGTGATGGATTTCTCGGTCTCGTTGCTGCCTGTTCCGGCCATGACATAGGCCGCCCCGTCTGCCCGTTTGACGGTGTGGGCGATAATGGCCAACGCCTCTTCGGGCGACAGGGTCGCGGCTTCGCCGGTGGTGCCCACCGGGACAAGACCTTTGATCCCCGCCGTGATCTGCCGGTCGATCAGGGCGTCAAGGGCCGACCAGTCGATGCTGCCAGCGGCGGTAAAGGGGGTGACAAGTGCGGTGAAAACGCCGTCAAAGCGGGTGGTCGCGTTGGTCATGGGGTGGCCTTTCTGTAAGGTTGTTGGGGGCAGCGGATCAGTCGATGACCACGCGGGTTTCCGACATTTCGCGCAGGGCGATGCGCACACCTTCGCGGCCCAGACCGGACGATTTGATCCCGCCAAAGGGCACATGTTCGGCCCTGAAGTCGGGGCCTTCGTTGACCATGATCCCCCCGACCTGCAACGATCGCGACAAAAGGCGGATCGCGGCGTGGTCGTTGGTGAAAATGCCCGCCTGCAGGCCATAGTCTGACGCGTTCAACGCTCCGATCACCGTTGCAAGGTCATCGAACCGTGTCATCGCCAACACCGGACCAAAGGTTTCCGTGGCAAACAGCCGCGTGTCCGCGGGCACATCCGCAAGCAGGGTCGGTGCGACCAGGTTGCCATTGCGCGTGCCGCCCTCCAACAGGGTGGCCCCGGCGGTCCGGGCCTCGGATATCCGGGCAATGACATCCGCCGCGGCCGCCGCGTCGATGACCGGCCCCATCAAGGTGTCCGGATCGGCAGGGTCGCCAAAACGGTGCGCCGCGACCTTGGACCGCAACAGGTCGGTAAAGTCGGCAGAAACCGCCTGATGGACATAAAGTTTCTTCACGGCAGCGCAGCTTTGGCCTGCGATTTCATAGCGGTGGCCGATGGCTGTCTGTGCTGCGGCCTCCAGATCGGCGTCAGGCAGCACGATCAGTGGATCGTTTCCGCCCAATTCCATCAGGCAGCGCACCAGCCCGCTCGCGCGTTTCAGCGCCAGCCCGGCCTGCGGCCCACCTGTAAAGGACAACAGGTCAATCGGGCCGCGCGCCAAAGCCAGCGCGGTCTCGGCCCCGCCATGGACGATCTGCACCAGATCCTGTGGAAAGCCGACCTCGGCGCACAGTCGGACCAGATGGTCTGCTGCCAGCGGTGCCTTGGGCGATGGTTTCACCAGAACCGCATTTCCGGCAGCAATGGCCGGGCCAAGCTTGTGGCACAACAGGTTGATCGGGTAGTTGAACGGCGTGATCGCCGCGACCACGCCGGTCGGGACATAGCTGACAACGGCCTGGCGGTCGGCGCCGCCCGAAACGATGGCGCAATGCATCACCTCGCCGTCCAGAAAGGTCGCCGCATCCCCCGACAGCCGCAAGGTGTTTTGCGCGCGGCGCACTTCGCCCCGCGCCTCGGTGATGGTCTTGCCCATCTCGGCGCAAATGGTCTGGGCAAGCGTTTCGGCGTCACGGGCGATCAGCGCGGCAAGATCGTCCAGCATGCGGCGCCGTTCATAGGGGGTCGACATGCGAAACGCCGCCGCCGCTTTCCGGGCGCGCAAGATACGCGCATGGACCTCGGCGGCGGAAGATTCCGGCAAGGTGCCGACGGTCGACCCGTCAAACGGGCTGAGGATCGCAATTTCGGTGGAGGCCCGCAAAGCGGGGGCTGCAAGAGTCATGGTTCAAGTCCTTCGGCACTGGGGTCGACGAGGTCGGAAATCGGGATTGGGCGGCTGGGCCAGCGGTTCGACCCAATGTGGGGCAGCGGTAGGCCTGCGGGGGTGCTCAGGCGGCCGACCCATTCGGCACAAAACCGTCCCTGGCAGGGGCCCATGCCAAATCGGCCATCCAGCCGCAGCCCCCGCGCGCCAGGGTTGGACCCCAGCGCACGCAGATCGGCAAGGGTGCGGTTTTCACACCGGCACAGCACCGTGTCTGACGGCAGGTCGGACAGGCGCGTCAGCCCATCGTGGGCATAGATCGCGCCCAGCCGGCGCTGTGCCTGTCGCTGAAGGTCAAGGTCAGCCGACGGGTCCGGCGCCGCACGGCCCAGCAATTGCGCGGCCAGTCTGCCACCACCGGCGCGACCATCGGCAAGTGCGGCGCGTGCGCCAAGCGCTTCGCGACAGTCCCCCAACCGCAGCACCGGCACCGGGCCGTCCACAGGCAGACCCGCATCATTCGGGGCAATGCCATCATGCAGCCCGATCCGGTCTGCACCAAAACTGCGGTCGCCCCGGGGCGTGTTCACCCGCACAACCAACCCGTCAGCCGAAGGCGTGATCGCCAGAACGTGGGCCCCGGTCAGCACCGGCACTCCCGCAGCCTTTACCCGCAACAGATAGCCCGCCGCCTCGATCAGATAAGACGCTGGCAGGCGCAGCGCGGAAAGGGGGTGCGAGAACGGGTGACCCGCCTCGATCACAGCGACAGGCGCGCGGCCCAGACGAACCAGCTCTGCCGCGACGGCCAGCAGCAGCGGACCTGATCCCGCCAGCAAGACCCGTCCGTAGGGCGGGTGGGCGGTGGTTTTCAGCTCTGCCTGGATCGCGCCCGCGGTTGTTACACAGGGCAGGGTCCAACCCGGTCTGGGCTGGACACGCTCGCGCGCACCTGTGGCCAGCACCAATGCACGCGGCTGCATCAGCGCCCGTCCATCGCCGGTCAACAGGGCGTCGCCGGTGTAATCCATGCCACCGAACCGGGTGTTGCAGCGGATTTCGATGCGCTCGGCTTGCGCGTTGATCTGCGCCATGAGCCGCGTCCAGCGCCGACGTTGCATACCGGACGCAATGGACCGGACGCCCGGCAGTGGCTGCCGGTGGACGGCCCCGCCGGGTGCCTGGGCCTGATCGACGACCAGCACGGGCAGGCCAGCGCCCGCAATTTCGACCGCAGCGGCCAGACCGGCCAGTCCGGCCCCAATCACCAGAACGCGCGAGTCACGCATCAGTCTGTCCCCCCGCATCCGGTTCCGCCTGCAAGCCATCCACGCAGGGCAGCAAACACGCCTCGGTCAGCCGCGTGCCCACCCGGACCAGACAGCCCTGGCATTGGCCGATGCCGCAAAACACCGCACGGGCCTGTCCGGTGGGCGCCCGGCCGAGGTCAGAGATCCCCGCGCGCGTCAGCGCCGATCCAAGGGTCTCACCCTCACAAAACGGCACGGGTCGCCCGTTCCAGAAAACCTGCGCGATCATGCTGCCCCCTCAATCCGGTTCTTGCTGAAACGCACCGGCGACAGCGCGGCCAGATCAGCCGCCAGCGCCGCATCCGGTGAAAGCCCGCACAGCATACGGGCGACCTCACGGCCAATCAGGGCCGACAGGCAGATGCCGTCGCCCTCGAACCCGGTCACTATCGTCACGCGATCAGCCCCAGGTAGGGGGCCGACGATCGGCAAGCTGTCTGAAACCGCCGCGCGGACCCCGGCAAAGGTGCGGATCACCCTGCGGTCGCGCAGGGCCGGCCACACCGTCGCCGCCCGCGTCAACAGCCGACGCAGGGTGGCAAAATCGACTCTTGTCGGGTCGCCATGATCTTCGCGCGTGGACCCGATCAGGTATTGGCCGGATGTCAGCGGGTCGATCACGACGGGCAACAATGGCAAGGCGGCGCCGTCCTGGGTCTTGGCCACCAGATAGGCCGCGGCGGTCAGCGACCCCGACAGCGCACCCACCGGCCCACGATCGGTGACAATCAGTTGTCCCGCGCGCGGCACGATCGGAAGTCCCGGTATCAGGTCGGGACTCGAGACCCCCAAGGCCAGAACAAGTTGCCCGGCCCGCAGTGTCCGATCTGCCAGCCGGACCGTCACGAACCCGTCGGCGACCTCGTATCCCAGCAAAGGGGCGGGCCAGATGCAGGTGATACCCGGTGCGGCCAGATAGGCGCGAACCGCCTTGTGGCCGGGCATATGCCCCTCGCCCTCAAGTGTCATCAGCCGGTCTACCCCGGTGCCCAGCCCGGACAAAAGATCAGGGCCGCCGTCTGCCACCACCCGAACCCGCCCGGACAGGTGGTTCAGCTTGGCGGCCAGGGTATCCATCGCAGCCAGTTCCGCTGCCCCGCTGCCAAAGATATGCGCGGGTCTTGCCGCAAACGCCGCCTGCAATGGCCCCTGCGCCGCCAGATCGTGGGTATAGATCAACGACGCCGATGCCAGCCGCGCCATTACGCCGGGCTTTTTTGACGCGACCGATACCGCCCCGTCAGACGCCCCCGAGGCAGCCGCGGCAGGGCCGGTCGCATCGATGATCGCGACCCGGACCCCGGCCCGTGCCAGATGCCACGCAATGGCAGCACCGACGACGCCTGCGCCTGCGATGATCACGTCGTGGTCCAGACGGTCTGACACATCGGCTTCCTTTTCCTGTGGCCCCAATTCCCGGGACTTAGGCAAAGGCTAGCGGCGCAACGCGCGCAACGCGATGCAAAATAGCCGCGCCAAGCTACAACAAAGTTTGGATGATCTATGGTGAAGCCTGCCCAAACCTCAGCAAACGAAATCATACCTTCAACGCAAGTTATAGGTAGGCCGCGCTTTATTGTATTGATCGGAAAGTCGAAACCGGGTCGTCTTGAGGCATCCGGTTGCCTTGGCAGGCTCCGGCATGAACCAGTTCACCCGCGGCGAACGCCGCCACCAGAGCAAGACGCAAGTCGGCTCGACAATGCGGCACAGACCGCATGGACAAGGAGGATATGATGACTTTCCTGAAACGGCTTGCATCGGGCGTCGCTATCGCGGCCGTCGCGCTGGCCGCCAATCTTGGCGTGGCGCAGGCCCAAGACAAATCGACCATCGACCAGATCCGGGATCGCGGCATGCTGCGCATCGCGGGAATCCTGAACGAAGACCCCTATTTTTCCAAGGACCCGCGCACAGGCGACTGGCGCGGGTTTGTTGTGGAAATGGGCAAGGATATGGCCGCCGAACTAGGCGTCGAACTTGAGATCGTTGAATCAAGCTGGGCCAATTCGATCCTTGATGTGCAGTCGGGCAAGGTCGATCTGGCCTTTGCGCTTACTGCCCTGCCCAAACGCGCGCTGGCGGTGCACTTCTCGGCGCCCACCTATTACAACAGCTTTGTCATCATTTCGCCCAAACCCGAACTGGCCACCAAGACCTGGGCCGAGCTGAACGACCCGGCCTATACCATCGCGGTTGATCTTGGATCGTCGCAGGACCAGATCACCAAGGCCTACCTGCCCAAAGCAAACATCCTGCGGTTCAAGACCCGCGACGAGGCCCTTTTGGCAGTCGCGACCGGAAAGGCTGATGCGATCATCAATACCGTCTTCAACGGCATGGTGATGACCAAACGCAACGCCGCGATCGGCGCGGTCTATGTGCCGACACCGATCCTGTCGTCGCCATCAGTCGTGGGCATGAATCAGGGGTCAGACGACGTGTGGCGCGGGTTCGTGTCGGCCTGGGCTGATTACAACCGCCGCGTCGGCAACAACCAGACCTGGATCCTGAAGGGGCTGGAACCCTTTGGCATCGGC
>JAUSPL010000365.1 GCA_030656535.1 Gemmobacter sp. | reverse complement strand
CGTATTGCGTTTCACCGCCGAAATGACGCCAAGCGGCACGCCGAACCCGATCGCAAGGATCATGGCGGCCATCGTCAGTTCCAGCGTGGCGGGCAGGCGGCGCAACAGGTCATCCGAGATGGCGCGCTGCGTATACATGCTTTTGCCCATGTCGCCGGTCGCCAGATCCCCGACATAGCGGCCAAACTGGACAAACAGCGGCTGATCCAGCCCCATTTCGGCCCGCAGGGCCTGCACCTGCGCCTCGGTTGCGTTCTCGCCCGCGACGATCCGTGCAGGGTCGGTCGGGATCACATTCGAGATGAAGAACACCACAAAGACGAGGCCAAAAAGCGTGGGAATGAACCAGACGAGGCGGGACAGGACGATTTCCAGTCTGCGCATGAAAAGGCCTCCGTTGGGGGACGCGAAAGTCGGGTGGAAAAGCAGGAAAACCGGGCCGCCGCCTGCGCCAGCGCTGCGGCGGCCCTGACCTCAGGTGTCGAGGTCAGTCTTCAATGTAGGACCAGCGCATGTCCTGCCCGTTGCCCACAGGGGAAAACCGGACGTTCTTGACGTTTGACGCATAGGGGCCGAACCACTTGGTGTTGTAGATCCAGATTCCGGCCGCATCGTCATAGATCTGCTGGGTGGCCTCTTGGTACAGCTTGTCGCGCTCGGCCTGATCGGTGATGACCAGCGCGCGCTCCAGCTTTTCGTCCACCATCGCGTTGTGATAGGCCGAGATGTTGCGCGTGGGCGCATAGCGCGTGCCATACAGTTCGCCGACCCAGTTGTTGGGGTCCACATAGTAGGTGGATTTCCAATAGGGCACCATGTCGGGCATGGTATCGGGGCTTTGCATGGCAGTCGAGATCACCGGCCAGGGCGAGCTTTCGATATCGACCTTGATGCCAAGCTGCGCCAGGCTGTTTTGCATCAGGGCTGCGGTCTGTTCGGTTTCCGCGAAACCGGCCAGGGTGCCGATCTTGATCGTGCGGATTTCGTCCCCGTGTTCGGCCTTGTAGGCGTCCAGATATTCTTTTGCCTTCACAAGGTCATAGCTGTAGCCCGGCACGTCAGGCGCGCCCCAGAGGTTGCCCGGAATGATGGTCGGGTTGCGGGCGACGGTGCCCTTCATGATCTGGTTGATATAGCCGTCATAGTCAAAGGCATGCACCATCGCCATGCGGAAGTTCTTGTCATCCAGCGGCGCGCGGCCGTTGTGCATCGCGATGTGATAGACGCGCATCGATTCCTGTTCGATGACCTGCACGTTTTCGGCACCGCGCAGGCGGTCCATCTGGTCAGGCGCAAGATAGCCGTCCAGACCCTGATAGTCGCCGCGCATCAGGCCCTGAATCCGGGTGTTGGTTTCCAGAACGGTGCGGAATTCGATCTCGTCCAGGTATTTTTCGCCCCAGCCTGCAAAATGCTCGGCAAAGCGTTCGCCGACAAAGCCGCGCGCGGGGTCATACTGCTTCAGCTTGTAGGACCCGGTTCCGGCGACGTTGTCGATCAGATAGGCCGCACCCCAGTCCCCATCGACCTCGTTTTCCTGCACCACATCCTTGTTGACGACCAGAATGCTGGCAGCCATCGAGCCAAAGATTGCAGACGGCTCGATCAGTTTGAAGGCGACGGTCTTGTCGTCCACGGCGATCGCCGACGGCGCGCTTGGGTCGATCATCGGCAAGAACAGCGATCCGGCCCCGCGCTTCAGTTCCAGCATGCGGTTGTACGAATACACCACATCATCGGCGGTCATCAGGCTGCCGTCGTGAAAGGTCACGTCGTCGCGCAGATTGAAGGTCCAGGTCAGCTTGTCCTCGGACACGGTGTGATCCGTGGCCAGCCATGGGATCAGCTGTGGCGGGTTGTCGACCCAGCGGTACAGAGCGTCATAGAAATTCAGACGCGACGCAACCCGGGCCACGTCGTTCACGGTATGCGGGTCAAGGGTGTCATAGGTCGAATTGTTGGCATGGACATAGCGACTTTGCGCCAGTCCAAGGGTGGGCGCCGCCAGCGCGAGCGCCGAACACAGCGCCAGAACAGTCCTGTTCATAGCTATTCCTCTCAGTTGGTTTGGTCGGTTCAGTGGGTCGTGTGACGTTTCTTTGTGTTGGCCGCGCCGGATCGGGCCGGATCGGCGCGGGCCCTGGAGTGGGGGCCGCAGGGGGTGTCAGGCGTTGGCCTTGACCCATTCCACGATTTCAGCATGGGTCGCGAACCAGACATCGCCCTTAGATTTGGCAAGCCGGATCAGGTCCTCGAAGATCCACATGCGCGAGCGATAGCCCGTCACATGCGGGTGCATCGTCAGCTGAAAATGCCCGCCCTCGTCATAGGCGGCCTCGAATTCGCGCCGAAAGATGTCAAAGACGGTTTCGGGCGCGGTATAGGGGCGTAGGGCGGAGAAGCGGTTCATGTTGAAATAGACCGCATCGTCGCGGATCCATTCCACCGGCAATTCGATCACGCCGGTATCTTCGCCGTCCATCAGCAGGCGGTGGCAATCCACATCGGCCATCAGCGAGCTGTCGTACAGCAGCCCCATGTCCCGCGTGATTTCCAGCGTGACATGCGAAAAGTCCCAGGATGGCGTGCGGATGCCGACCGGGCGCTGGCCTGAAATCCTTTCCAGCACATCGGCCGACCGCATCTGCAGGTCGCGCTCGACATCGGCGGGCAGCACCGAGTTGCGTTCGTGAATCCAGCCGTGGATGCCGACCTCGTGGCCTTCGGCCGCGAACATGCGGGTCTCGTCGGGGTAAAGCTGCGCCACGACCGCCGGCACATAGAAGGTGGCCTTGATGTCGTGGCGGCGGATGACCTCCATGATGCGCGGAATGCCTTGGCGGTTGCCGTACTGGCCCCGGCTCATCGCGCCGATGGATGTGCCGCCGTCGCGCAATTCGTTGCTGTCGTGATCGACGTCAAAGGACATGGCGACCGCACAGCGCGCGCCGTTGGGCCATGTCTTTGGCTTGAGCGTTTCGCCCGCCCGGACACGGTCAACCTTGCCGCGCCAGACGCTTTCGGGCCATTCCCACGGGTTTTCGGATTCGGTCATGTCGCTCTCCTTACGGGAAGGGGTGGCCGGTGACAGGCAGCACCTGTCCGGTGATGAAGCTCGCCCGATCCGAGGCGAGAAAGTCGCAGGCGGCGGCAATGTCACCCG
>JAUSPL010000358.1 GCA_030656535.1 Gemmobacter sp. | reverse complement strand
GTCGGTCCCCACGATCACGACAAGGTTGGTCATGTGGCGGACCACTTCGCCAAGCCGGTCCAGCATCTCGCGCTGGTGGAACTCTTCGGTGATGTCGCGGATCACAAACACATAGCCGTGGGCCTGTCCGGGCTGATCTGGCGCTCGGCGGGCTGCCGACAGCTGGAAACAGCGAGGACCTTTGGATGAATCCAGAAAATATCGGTGACCGGCAGACTGTCCGCGTTCATCCGTCTGGCGCATGGCAAGGCGTACGATCGTCGCGGCTTCCGGGGGCAGGCTTTCTTCAAGCGTGGTGCCGATCAGGTCTTCGGGTCGCTGGACCAACAGATCCGGCACACCCGTATGGTAGCCCGAGTAGCGACCTGTGCTGTCGACTTCCAGAACCAGATCCGGCATTGCGTCCAGAGTGGCGCTTAGCCGGCTGCGCGCGGCCTCAAGATCTCGCCGCGCCTCGCGTCTGTTTTCTTCGGCACGTCTGCGGGCAATGATCGAGCCGATCCCCGCAGCGACGGACGACAGCAAAGAGATCTCGTGATCGGCAAAGCCGCGTCGTTGATTCACAGTATCATAGCCGACAAGGCCGGAAAAAATGCCCTCATTCATGATGGGCACGACCAGAATGGACTGAACGCCCTGTATTTGCAGGATAGCTTTTTCCGGGGCATCATCGTCCAGATGATCCACGTCGGCGATATACGCCAGATCACCACGCTCGAACGAATTACGCCAATGGCTGATGATCTGTTGCGACATGCCTTGCAACTGGTCGATCATCGGCTCGATCCCGACGGCCGTCCATTCGTGGGTGTTGTCCATCAGGTCCGCGTCACGCAAACAAAACACATACGCGCGGTCAACGCCGGTTTGGATGCCCATTTGTTGCAGCGCCCGATGAATCGCGGTGTTGGCGCTGTCGATCGGCGCTTGCAGCAGCCGTCCCAGGATATCCACGACGGTCGCATAGTCCTGCAGTGCAGGTTTTTGTTCCGTCAGGGACTCAGTCTCCAAGCCTGACCGCTTCATCAAACATCCTCGTTGCAGATCGCCCACCCGGGTGTTGTGCGCATATCAAGGTTACCAAGAATCTACCAGCTTCACACCCATGGGTTGAAAATATTCTGCGCGCTGCGGTTCACTTGCCGATCAAGATCGCAATCGCGGCCCAATTCACCCAGAGCGACAGTCCGCAAACCGAGAGCCCGAACGTCCAGAATACCAAATCGTGCCAAGCGTCCCAGGCCCCGTGCTTGCGTGCCAACCACACGACAGCCGGGTACACCAGCACCGAGGCCAAGGCCTGCCCCGCCAGCGCCCCTACAAGCCCACCGATTTCCGCGCCCAGCAGAAAGAGCGCCGTCTGCATCGCAGCGCGCCCCGCCATCACCAGGAAAAAGCTGCGGGAATCGCCTGCGGCCAGCGCCGCTTGATCGTAGGTTTGCCCGACCATTTGCGGCATTTGCAGGCAGGCGATCAATACAACGATGCCCCCCGCCGCCGCATAGCGGGCGTCGTACAGCAGGCCAACCAAGGGCACCCCGATCAGCGCCATCAGCGCAAGCAACCCTGCAATGGTTGCAGACAACACATACCGCATGCGTCGCAGTTTGCGCGCGTTGTCGGGAGCCGATCCGGGGTGGCTGTCACGGTATAGCGGGATCAGAACGCGCCCTGTCACCGCACCCGCCAAAAGCATGGGGAACGAGGCAAGGAAATAGCCGATGTTATAGACGCCAAGCGACTCGAGGCTCAGGTAACGGCCAAGGATTGCCTTGTCGCCTTGCGTCAGCAGGAATCCGCAAGCGGTGGACAGAAATATCCACTTTCCGAACCGCACCAGTTCGGTCGCGGCCGCCCTGTCCCACCGAAACCTGTTGCGCGTGCCGGGAAGCCAGGCGGTGGTAAGCAAAAGTTTGGTGGCCTGCCCCGCGATGCCGCCCCAAACCAGCGCCCACACCGATCCAGTGGCCATTGCAATGGCGACCATTACCGCAATGCCAACCACCTGCGACGCAAGATCAAGCAATGTGACCAGCCCCAATGCCAGATGCCGGTTGGCGGTTTCGATTCGTGTCGGATTGAATCCGGCGATCAGCAGGGTCAGCCCCGCCACCGGCAACAACTGTCCCAAGGCCGGGGCGCCATAGAACGCCGCCACCGGCAAGGCCAGCGCGCAGGTTCCGAGCCACAATACAGCCCCCCGGATCACCTGAATCGTCCAGGCGGTGTCCAGAAAATGAGGATCATCCCCCCGCTTGTTTTGCATGATCGAGGGGCCCAGCCCGACATCGGAAAACATGGCGAGGCCGACCATGAACACTGTGACCAAGGCCATCAGGCCAAAGGCTTCGGGGAACAACAGCCGGGTCAGGATCAGGTTGGACGCCAGCCGTACCGCTTGTGATGTAACGTACCCAAGTGCGGTAAAGGCCGACCCCCGCATTGCGCGGGCGAACAACCCGCCGCCAGCAAGCTTTAGAAGCACGGATGACGTCATGGTGGCGCGTGACTCCGGGGTGACGCGCAACCGCGCAAGATCGCCCAAGCCTACCCTCCGCCGTCGCAAACCGGAATTGGCTTTTGCGCATTGGGGTCAGCTATCGTGAAACAATCTGTGTCGCCTGTTGCAGTTGCGACGGGGGCTGTGGCCTTTTCAACCTATCCCGCGCCGCCTAAACCGGGTCAGTATGGACAGCAGCCCCTGCGTGCGAGGACCGGCATGAAGATCGCTTATGTCATCAACAGTTACCCGCGTCCCTCTCACAGCTTTATCCGCCGGGAAATTGCGGCGCTGGAACGTCAGGGCGTGACCGTGCTGCGGTTTGCCATGCGGGGGGACCGCGC
>JAUSPL010000348.1 GCA_030656535.1 Gemmobacter sp. | reverse complement strand
CTCGGTGATCGATGCGACCGGGCGCAATGTGTTCGACAACGGTGGGCCGGAAGGGACCGAAACTCTGCTTCATGCGATCGCAGGGTGTCTGGAGGCGATCCACGACAGCACGCTGGTCTTTGCGCCTCATGCGAACAGCTATGATCGTCTTGTGCCGGGATCCCATGCTCCCACCGCAATTTGCTGGGGCTATGAAAACCGGACCGTAGCAATCAGGGTTCCGTCCGGGTCGAACTCTGCCCGACGAATTGAACACCGTGTGGCGGGTGGGGATGTGAACCCGTATCTGATGCTGACGGCTATCCTGGGCGCTGCGCTGAACGGCATCGAGGATGCCAACGCGCCGCCCGAGCCAATCATCGGGAATGCTTATGCGGACCCCGGCCTGCCGCAAGTGCCGGACACCTGGGACGAAGCGATTGCAGATTTTGGAACCAGCGCGACCATTGCAAGGGTATTCCCGGCGGAATTGATCCGCAATTACGTCCAGACCAAACGGCAAGAGCGACATTACATGTCAGAACTCAGCCCGGAAGAGCAGGTCGAACTGTACCTGGACACCGTCTGATCCAAGCACGTCTTTCGCGATTGCGGGGGGCCAAAGGTCCCCCGCAATCGCGCGGCACCATTTGTACATTGTGCTGTCATTGCAGCTGACCAAATCTGGTCCCAATTTCACTGAGGATGCGTTCTCTCTTGCCGTGCGCTACTGGCAAGGGTTAATCTCATCCCAACCTTACGCAGAGAGTTTCATGCTGATCGGCATCCTGCAAACCGGCCATGCACCCGCCAATTTGGCGGGCGAGATGGGCGATTATCCCGACATGTTTGCCCGTTTGTTGGACGGGTATGGCTTTACCTTCAAAACCTGGCCCGTGGTGGACATGAGCTTTCCACCGGATGTTCATGCCGCCGATGGCTGGCTGCTGACCGGATCTCGGCACGGCGCGTATGAGGACCATCCCTTTATCGCGCCTTTAGAACAGTTCATCCGTCAGGCCTATGCGGAACAGGTTCCCCTGGTCGGTATCTGTTTTGGTCATCAGATCATCGCACAGGCCTTGGGCGGAAAGGTTGAAAAATATGGTGGCGGCTGGTCTGTCGGCCCACAAGCCTATGATTTTGAAGGCGAGACCTTGATCTTGAATGCGTGGCATCAAGATCAGGTCACGGTGGCCCCGCCCGGTGCCAAGGTGATCGCAGGTAGCGAGTTCTGTACCAATGCCGCGTTGGCTTATGACGATCGGGCCTTGACGGTTCAGGCCCACCCCGAGTTTCAAGACAGCTTTGTTGACGGCCTGATGCGAACGCGCGGACGGGGCGTCGTGCCAGACGACCGGTTGAAGGCTGCGGCGGATCAGCTTGGGACGCCCCTATCAGACAAGATTATCGCCGCACGGATCGCGGAATTCTTCCTCCATCCGCGCGTCAGGACACAGGTGTAGAATGGCCGAATGGACCGACCAATTGCCGCAAGCCGCCCGCGATTACATCGCCGGGCGCAGGCTGGACGAGGTGGAATGCATCGTGTCCGACATCGCCGGTGTGGCCCGAGGCAAAGCCATGCCCGCATCAAAGTTCGGACGGCAGGCCAGTTTCTATCTGCCAAACTCGATCTTTCTGCAAACCATCACGGGGGACTGGGCCGACAATCCCACAGGGGCCTTCACAGAACCTGACATGGTTCTGGTCCCGGATTATTCGACGGCGACTGCGGCACCCTGGACGGCGGATGTCACCTTGCAGGTGATCCATGATGCGATGGACCAGCAGGGCCGCCCGGTCCAAAGCTCGCCGCGCAACGTGCTGCGCCGGGTTCTTGACCTGTACGCAGCCGAGGGCTGGCGCCCGATCATCGCGCCCGAGATGGAGTTCTTTTTCGTCGCGCGAAACACCGACCCCAATATGCCGATCATCCCGCCGATGGGCCGCACGGGGCGGCGGGCCGCTGCGAAACAGGCCTATTCGCTGTCGGCGGTGGATGAATACGGCAAGGTGATCGACGACATCTATGACTTTGCCGAGGCGCAGGGCTTTGAAATCGACGGTATCTTGCAAGAGGGCGGCGCGGGGCAGGTTGAAATCAACCTTGCGCACGGCGATCCGATTCGATTGGCAGATGAAATATTCTATTTCAAACGCCTGATCCGCGAGGCAGCGTTGCGCCACGACTGTTTCGCGACGTTCATGGCCAAACCGATCGAGGGCGAACCTGGGTCGGCGATGCATATCCATCACTCAGTGATAGATATAGCGACAGGTCAGAACATCTTTTCCAGCCCGCGCGGTGAGGAAACCCCCGAGTTTCTGCATTTCATTGCAGGGATGCAGGCCCATCTGCCCGCTGCGGTCGCCTTGCTGGCGCCCTATGTCAACAGCTACCGTCGATATGTCCCTGACTTTGCTGCGCCAATCAACCTGGAATGGGGCCGCGACAACCGCACGACAGGTCTGCGTGTTCCGATTTCCGATCCTGCTGGACGTCGGGTGGAAAACCGGCTGGCAGGCATGGACTGCAACCCATATCTGGGCATCGCAGCCAGCCTTGCCTGCGGCTATCTTGGCCTGAAAGAGGCCAAGCTGCCGCGGCCGGAATGTCTGGGCGACGCCTATATGAGCGAGGATGAACTGCCCTACAACCTTGGCGACGCGCTGGACCTGTTGGAAGAGGACAGCGCATTGCGCGACGTGTTGGGCGCAGACTTTTGTGGTGTCTATGACAGTGTGAAGCGAAATGAATACAAAGAGTTCCTTCAGGTCATCAGCCCATGGGAACGCGAACACCTGTTGCTGAACGTCTGACTCGCGCCGGGTTTCGCGGTCTTGAAACATATGCCGGTCATGCCGCGTGGCGTTCCTTGGTCGGGCCGCAAACGCGTCAGGACTGCGCGTTGCGCGGTTCGCCAAAGTTGGTTGTGCTTTTCAAGATTGACGATAACACGCCTGAGGGCGGATCGTGACAAGGCGGCCAGGTCGGGAAGGGCGCGATGAATCTGTTATATGCCAATGACCGCGCGGGCGAATATCCTCCGTCGTGGTATGCCGCCACGGCGGTCCCCCTTGCGCCGCAGTCGCCCTTGCGCGGCGAGGTATCGGCAGATGTTTGTGTCGTCGGGGCAGGGTATACCGGATTGTCTGCGGCGCTGCATCTGGCGCAGGCCGGGTTTTCCGTCGTCGTGCTCGAAGCGCACCGGACGGGATTTGGCGCGTCCGGGCGCAATGGCGGGCAGGTCGGATCGGGGCAGCGGCTGGACCAAGACGACCTGGAACGCCGGGTCGGTCGGGACGATGCGCACAAGTTGTGGGATATTGCTCAAGAGGCCAAAGCGCTTGTCCGCGCCTTGATTGACGACCATGCCATGCCGGTGGTCTGGCGGCCGGGGGTCGCCCACGCTTGTCGCCATAGGGCCGAGGTCACGGCCGCGCATCGCTATGCAGACCGGCTGCGGCAGGACTACGGGTATGACCAGATCGAAGCCCTGGATCGGGATGCGATAGCCGGGTTGATCGGTTCGGGCATGTTCAAAGGCGGCGATCTGGATCACGGCGCGGGGCATATTCACCCGCTGAACTTTGCGCTGGGGCTTGGGCGGGCGGCCTTGGCTGCCGGGGTTCGGATATTTGAGCGGTCCGAGGTGGTGCAGATCGAACATGGCTCATCCGCCGTGGTCCGTTGCCAATCTGGGCATGTTCGCGCAGGGCACGTGATTCTGGCTTGCAACGGATATCTGGGTGGGCTGGATCGGCAGGTCGCGGCGCGCGTGATGCCGATCAACAATTTCATCATAGCGACCGAGCCGTTGGGCCACCGGGCGGCTGGGGTCCTGGCGCGCCCTGTCGCCGTGGCAGACACCAGGTTTGTCGTGAACTACTGGCGTCTGTCAGACGATCAGCGGCTTTTGTTCGGCGGTGGCGAAAGCTATGGCTACCGCTTTCCCGACATCATCCGGACCGTAAGAAAGCCGATGCTGGAAATCTATCCGCAGTTGGCCGACGTGCGAATCGACTATGCTTGGGGCGGAACGTTGGCGATCACCACCACACGGGCCCCAGCGTTCCTGAGGGTGAAGGGCAATGTCCTGTCTGCCTCGGGCTATTCTGGGCATGGCGTGGCCTTGGCGACCTTGGCAGGCAAGATCATGGCCGAGGCGGTGGCGGGACAAGCTGCGCGGTTCGATCTGATGGCGCGTCTGCCGACGCCACGTTTTCCGGGCGGGGGGGCGCTGCGCGCGCCGATCCTTGCGCTTGCGATGACATGGTTTGCGCTGCGGGATCGGTTGGGGGTTTAACGCGGGGTCCCGCCTGCCATCGCACGCGCCGCTGGATAATCCCCATCGTCAGCTATATAGCATCTTCAAACAGCCGAGATCATAGGCACGAAATGTCTCCTTACGGTGAACCACAGGCGCCCAATCTATATGACGCCGAACCGATCCCTGCCTCAGCCCTGGCCGAGATAGAGCGGCTTTTGGCAAGTGGCGATTTGTTCCGCTACACCGCCGCCGAAGGCGCGCCAGTGGCAAAGCTGGAGTCCGAGTTCGCACAGATGATGGGTGTCCGCTATGCGCTGGCAGTGTCGTCATGCTCGGCGGCGCTTTTCTTGTCGCTGCGGGCGCTTGACCTGCCACGGGGGGCAAAGGTGCTGGTCCCGGCCTTTACCTTTGCTGCGGTCCCGTCGGCGGTGGTTCACGCGGATTGCGTGCCCGTGCTGGTCGAGGTTGATGACAGCCTGCGGGTCAACCTGTTGGATTTTGAGGCCAAGCTGGACGACGCTCAGGCGGTGTTGATTTCGCACATGCGCGGTCACACGTCCGATATGGATGCGATCATGTCTTTGTGCGATGCGCGCGGGATTCCGGTCATCGAGGATGCGGCCCATTCGCTGGGCACAACCTGGTCCGGGCGCAAAGTCGGAACCATTGGAAAGATTGGCTGTTTTTCGTTCCAGTCCTACAAGCTGGTGAATGCCGGCGAAG
>JAUSPL010000337.1 GCA_030656535.1 Gemmobacter sp. | reverse complement strand
CGGGCTACGGGGCAAGCCCGTGCCGCCGGCCGGATTCGGGGCAAGCCCGAACGCACCCGGTGATGTCAGACCGTCTTAGGTCCTGCGGGTTCCTGTCAGCGCGGGGGATGGTCCCTCGCCTCCCAGCAGGAGCCAAAACAGATGTCCCGCAAAGATGCACACGCCTTCGCCGCCAGCCTCGCAGCCACGCTCATGGTTTCGATCGTCGTCTTTCAGGCAGGGGATGGAACCTATGGTGCCGTCCCCGCCGATGAAATCGACGGTGACGAGGTCGTGATCGTCTCAGAATACGATCCCTTTGCGTGAGGCTTTGGCCTCACTTATACAGGCCCGGGAAAGGCGCAGAGGCGCCTCCGGGCCTATCGCCCACCGTCTGGCTTGGCACCGATGAACTAGACGGTTATCGGACTATTGCGTGCCTGCCAGCACTGGCAGGCCATCCTCTCGCCACTCCGGCAAACCGCCGTCCAGGCGGCGCGCATTGAGGCCGTGTTTGCGAAGCGCGGCCACTGCCTGGTGGGCATAGATGCAATAGGGGCCCCTGCAGTAAGCCACGATTTCAGCGGCCAGATCGAGTGTAGGGATGATCCGCTCGATCTCAATCAGCGGCATGTTGAGCGCGCCCGGAATGTGACCTGCAGCGTATTCGTCTGCGGGGCGGACATCGAGCACGGTCACAGAACCCTCGGCGATCCGGACTGCCAGGTCTTCCCTGCTCACCGGCTCGGGGGCATCCTCGCCGCTTGAAAGCCCCCTCAAGATGCGCTCGACCTGCGCAAGGTTCCGCTCCGCGACGATGCGCAGAAGGTCCATCAGCGCGAGCGTTTTTGCGTCGGTCAGCCGGTAGATAACCGCCTTGCCGTCGCGGCGGCTGGTGACGAGAGCCGCCCGGCGCAACTGTTGCAGATGCTGCGAGCAGTTTGCGATGGTGAGGCCTGTCTTGTCGGCAAGTGCCTCCACCCCGCGTTCGCCTTGCGCAAGTTGTTCCAGCAGCATCAGACGCGCCGGTGCCGACAAGGCGCGCGCGACGAGGGCGTATTCCTCCAGCAGGGCAAGCTTCGGGCTGATTGACAAGGCGTGCCTCCTGACGCTACATTATTCAAGCGATAACTTGAATAATAGCGATTCCATCGCGCCCCACAAGCCCCAAGGCCAGCGCCCCATGTTCGAGACCATCCTTGCCACTGAGGCAACCTTCCGTCTTGCCATCTTTCTGGGTGTTCTGGCGGCGATGGCGCTGTGGGAAGTGGCAGCCCCCCGGCGCCGGCTGGAGATCCCGCGCGTGATCCGCTGGACCAACAACCTTGCGCTGGTGATGGTCGATACGGTCATCCTGCGGCTGACCTTTCCGATCCTCGCTGTCGGGTTGGCCGTTATGGCCGAGGATCGTGGCTGGGGCCTGTTCAACAATCTCGATGTGCCGATCTGGGTGGCCGTGGCCGTGTCGATGCTGTTGCTCGATCTGGCGATCTATTTGCAGCATGTCATGTTCCACGCGGTGCCCGGGCTCTGGCGGCTGCACCGGATGCACCACGCCGATCTCGACTTCGACGCAACCACGGGGCTGCGCTTCCATCCCGTGGAGATCCTGATCTCCATGGGCATCAAGCTGGCGGTGGTCGCGGCGCTCGGCCCGCCCGCCATCGCGGTGCTGTTGTTCGAGGTGATCCTGAATGCCACCGCGCTCTTCAATCACGCCAACATCGACCTGCCGCGCCCGGTGGACCGCGTGCTGCGCCTCATCGTCGTGACGCCGGACATGCACCGCGTCCACCATTCTGTCGACCCGCGCGAGACCAATTCGAACTACGGCTTCAACCTGCCGTGGTGGGACCGACTGCTCGGCACCTACATCGCCCAGCCCGCCAAGGGACATGAGGGGATGGAGATCGGGATCGAGCAATTCCGCACCCGTAGGGACCTCAGGCTTGACCGGATGCTTGTCCAGCCGCTGCGCGGACCGGCATTAGGCCATGCGCTCGATCCCCAGATCACGACGAAGGAGCCCGCCGAATGATTGCAAGTGAGTTCACGCGCGGCATTCGAGAGAACCGGGTCCAAGTCGCGCATCAGCTGATCCAGGTGATGCTGGTGGGATTCGCCATCGGCATGACGCGGACGGTCGTCCCCGCGCTGGCCGAGAGCGAGTTCGGACTGGAGCGCGGGTCGTTCATGCTGCTGGCATCCTTCGTGGTGGCCTTTGGCGCGGTGAAGGCGGTAATGAACTTCGTCGCCGGGCGCTGGTCCGAGCGGATCGGCCGCAAGCCCGTGCTGTTCTGGGGTTGGGTCGTGGCGCTGCCGATCCCGGTGATGATCTGGTACGCGCCGGACTGGAACTGGATCGTCGCGGCGACCGTGCTTCTCGGCGTCAATCAGGGCCTCTGCTGGTCGATGACGCAGACGGCCAAGCTCGACATCACCAAGGCCGAGGAACGCGGGCTCACCATGGGTCTGAACGAGTTCTCCGGCTATGTCGGCGTGGCGATCGCGGGCATCCTGACCGCCTATGCCGCCGAGTGGCTGGGAGCGCGGACGGGGCTTCTGGTCTTTGGCATGGCCGTCGTCCTGCTGGCGCTGCTGCTCACCGTGGTCTGGGTGAAGGACACGCTTCCTTGGGCTAAGGCGGAGACCGCAGCGCACAAGGCCGCGCCACCGAAATCGCTGCCGCGCTATCCGCAGGGCGTGTCTGAGAATCCCACGACGGGCGAGGTCTTCGCGCTGATGAGCTGGCGCGACCGGCGGCTCTTCGCGATCTCCCAGGCGGGGCTGGTCGAGAAGTTCGTCGATGCGCTGGTCTGGGCGCTGTTCCCTGTCTTTCTCGTGGGCCGGGGCGCCAGCCTGACCGAGGTCGGCTGGATCGTCGGCACCTACGGCTTCGTCTGGGGCGGCTCGCAGCTCTTCACCGGGCGGCTGTCGGACCATGTGGGCCGGTTCTGGCCAAACGTGCTCGGCATGTGGATCTGCGGCGCGGGCGTGGCGATGGTGGTCATGGGCACCGGCGCGCTCTGGTGGTCGGTGTCGGCCGGGGTGGCGGGCTTTGGCATGGCGCTCCTCTACCCGAACCTCTCGGCGGCGGTGGCCGACATCACGCCGCCCGCCTGGCGCGGATCGGCCATCGGCATCTACCGCTTCTGGCGCGACCTCGGCTACGCGATCGGCGCGCTCGGCCTCGGCCTTGCCGCCAGCCTGACGGGCGCGGCCGAGGCCGCCTTCTGGTTCGTGGCGATCTCTATGTTCGTCTCGGGCGCGGTGCTTTTCTGGCTCGGCGAGGAAACCCACCCGCGCCTGAACCCGGCCGAACAGCCGGAGACCGCCCATGCGTGATGCGGCCGTCTCCCGCCTCGGATGGGGTGCCGTTCTCTTCGGGCTGGCTTCGATCCTGCTGCTCGCGGCCTCCGCGCTCGGCTACCGACAGGACTGGTGGCCCGTACTGCGCGCGCTCGACGTGGCGACCTGGGGCGGTTGGGCCGCCGTTGCGGGCACAGCGCTGGCCGTTGTGGCATTGGGCCTGTGGCTCGCCCGCAGGCGGGGCGGCGGCGGCATCGCTGCGCTCGGCCTCGCGCTGTCGCTGCCGGTCCTGATCGCGGCCGGGGCCTGGCAATATGCCACGCTCACCACGCCGCCGATCAACGACATCTCGACCGACACCGAAGATCCGCCGGTCTTTTGGTTCACGGCGACGCCCAGCGATTACCCGGCGCAGAACGCCGAGCCGCAGCGCGCCGCATATCCCGATGTGCGGCCACAGGAGCTGCTGGTCTCCGCAGACGAGGCTTTCGCGGCGGCGCTCGCCCTCGTGGAAGAGCGCGGATGGGAGGTTCTGTCCGCAGATCCTGCGGAAAGCCAGATCGAGGCCATCACCACGAGCCGTCTGTTTGGCTTCGAGGACGAGGTGGCAATCCGTGTCAGCGAAACAGATACCGGTGCCCGCATCGACATGCGCTCGCGCTCTCGCCTCGGCCAGATCGACCGTGGCGCCAATGCGCGACGGATCGAAGCCTTCCTGTCCGATCTTGAAACACGCGCCCCCAGCTGAGGAACGAGAATGAAACACCTGATCCTTCTGAACGATCCACCCTACGGCACCGAGCGCAGCTTCAACGGGCTGCGGATGGCCCACGCACTGGCAAAGAATGACCCCGAAGCGGAGATCACGGTCTTCCTGATGGCCGACGCGGTGCTTTGCGCCAAGGCGGGGCAGAAGACGCCGGACGGTTTCTACAACCTCGAACGGATGCTCCGCCGGGTCCTGTCCGCAAAGGGGCGCGTTCTCATGTGCGGCACCTGCATGGATGCGCGCGGCCTTGCAGAGGGCGACATGATGGAGGGGACGAGCCGATCGACCATGGATGAACTCGCGAATGCGACGCTCACCGCCGACAAGGTCCTGGTATTCTGATGGCTCAGATGCTCACGCTCGCCGCCCTCGCGGCCGACCCGGATCGCTTCAACCTGATCGACGTCCGCGACGCCGAAGACTACGCCGCTGCGCATGTGGCGGGCGCCGTGCATATCCCGTTGGCCGAACTCGAAGACCGGGCGGGCGAACTCCCTGCCGGCAGAACACCCGTGACCATCTGCGGCAAGGGCGGCGGGCGGTCCGCAGAGGGGGCGGACATGCTGCACAAGCTCGGCCATCCGGACGCCGTCTGGCTCGAAGGCGGCACGACCGGCTGGCGCGCGCAGAACACCTGAACACCAAGAAACCGGAACGGAGGAGACCCCGGATGAAACTGAAACACATTCTTGCGGCGGCGACGGTCGCGCTCGGGCTGCATGCAGCGCCCGCCCTGGCGCAGGACGCCGCCATCGACGTCATGCAGGAATACATGATGTTCTCGGACTACGAGGCCGGCATCATCCTGCCCCAGCAACTCGACCAGACGGTTTTCGAGACCGCGCTCTTCGTCGACACCCGCGACGCGGGCCAGTTCGAGGAGGGCACGATTCCCGGTGCCGTAAACATCGAGTGGCGCGAAGTCCTCGACCGGATCGACGAGATCCCCGAGGATCGGATGACCATTCTCTTCTGCAACACCGGCAGCCTGTCGGCGCAGGCCGCCTTCGCGCTGCGGGTCGCAGGGCGGTCGAACGTCGTTGTCATGCAGACCGGCTACACCGGCTGGCAGCAGGACGCGGCATACAAGCCCTGACCCGGGCAGAGCGACAACGGACGGGAGGCAGGGCCATGCGCGACATCTATCTGGATTTCAACGCCAGCACCCCGGTCGCCCCCGAGGTCGCCGAGATCATGCGCCATGCCCTGGAAACGGGGCACGGCAATCCTTCCAGCGGCCACTGGGCCGGGGTTCCCGCCCGACAGATGGTGGAGGACGCCAGAACGCAGGTGGCGGATCTTCTCGGCTGCGCGCCGCAGGAGATCGTGTTCACGAGCGGCGGCAGCGAAGCAAACAACCACGCTCTGAAGGGCGTGTACTTCGCCAGCGGCAAGGACCGGCCGCATTTCGTCACGTCGAGCGCCGAGCACCCGGCCATCGTCGCGCCGCTTCGGTTCCTCGAGCGCCTCGGCGCGCGGGTGACATGGTTGCCGGTCGATGGTACCGGGCTCGTCGATCCCGACGACCTGCGGCGCGCGATGACCGCCGATACCGTGCTCGTCACCATCATGCACGCCAACAACGAGACGGGGACGATCC
>JAUSPL010000335.1 GCA_030656535.1 Gemmobacter sp. | reverse complement strand
CGATCAATGACGCCGCAGCGACAACCAAGATCGAGGAATTGGCCAAGCACGAATTCCCGCTGGTGCCTGTGCTGGCGCGGGCCCATGACCGTGAACACGCCCTGGATCTGGTCAAGGCCGGCGTCGATTTCCAGATGCGAGAGACCTTTGAAAGCGCGCTCATGCGGGCGTCCGGGGCGCTGCGGCGTCTGAGCGATGACCCGGAGGAGACGGGCGATCTGAGGGACACCTTCCGCAACCGGGACATGGAGCGGTTCGCGTTGGAATGTGTGGGCGGCATTTTTGCCGGGCGCGATCTGGTTCTGGGCAATAGGACCCAAGCTGATACGGAGCATTGATCCAACCGCATATCCCGTCGTAAAATGATCACAGACCCGGTTTCCGTGTGGCCGGGTTTCCGGGTGCACTGTCTGATCTGCTGAACTGGAAATCAATCGGCGCCCCAAATGCCTGGCCAACGGGCGCACCGGGCACTAAAGGCTTCAGGATGCCTCGCGTGTCTCGTGCGCGACCGACCCTATGGCAAAGGACGCGCTTGTGTATGTGCGGGATCAGCAATCGTGCGGCACCCGGCCTTTGGGTGATGGCCTCAATGCAAGCCAGATGGGCCACGGTCAGGGGCTGATTCGCAGTTTTCCGGGTTCAGGCAGGCCGCCCCCGGCACATGCAGGCAAAGGTTTTGCGGATCGGGGTGCCACGATCTTGCATGCTTCGGTCATGCCAGGCTGGCCACGCGCGGACTGGAGCAGGTTGTCGACCCAGGTCAGCCCAGAGGTTCGCGCGGCAAGGCCGGCCTTGGTCGAAATCGTTTCTGCTGACGCACATTGACTAAAGGGTCCACCGCAGCGGAATCCCGGATTTGACAGCCCGCTATTTGCTGGTGTTCATTATTCCGCAACTTGTCTGTCTTGCCTTCTGTTTTTGGTGTAATATTTTGGTTTTAATGTATTTTCGTGGATGGATCAGTCCTTGCGGACCGGCCAGACCGGATGCGACACAGAATCTTTTGCGCGGAATAGATAGCGTCTGAACACGTCGGCGTAGGACCCGTAGCGATACCCCTCGTTGCGCCGAAGATAGTGGTCCCGGTTGCTGGCATAGACGGCCGGAAGCCGGTGCCACGGGACCTGTGGGTGCATATGATGCACAGCATGCAGGTTGTTGTTCAAGAACAGCAAGGCCAAGGGTCCGCGATCCTCGATAATGACAGTGCGTGCGCGTGCCGTCTCGTGGGCGCGATGTTCCAGAAAGGTACGGATCTTCAGCACGCCGTGCCCGACCCACGCGGCGATCAGATAGGCCCATACCGGAAACCCGGTCCAGACCAGCCACGCCACGACGGGCAACAGGCCAAGCAGGTTCAGGGCCCAGTCGAACGCGACGTCGCGTCGTCCTGCGACGATCAGTCTGGCCTCGGCCCGACACCACAATATGTTGCCGACCACAGGCCCGACCACCATGCGCCCCAGCAGGGTGTTGTTGACCCGCAGTACCCCCCGCCAGATCTTGGGCAGTCGCGCCCAAACGGCCGGGTCCATGTAGTTCGATTCAGGGTCGTCATAGGGGTCGGTCAGGTTGGGGTCATGGTGGTGCGCCAGATGGGTCGCACGGAACCGCCGATAGGGCACAGTCAGCGCAAGGGCAGGAAACACCACAGCCTCGTTCGCGATGCGCGACCGGAACGGATGGTCGTGCAGCACCTCGTGTTGAACCGAGCAAAACTGCGCGATTGCAAGGCCGGTCACCACAATTCCAAGCGGCATCCAGACCTCTGCCAGAACCGCGGTCCCCAAGCCCCACATCACATAGGTTGCCGCCAGAAGACCCAGCGTGATCCAGTCTATGGCCGGAAGGTCCACCTTGCGCGGATCGACGGTCACAAAAGCCTCAGGCGGTGTGTTGGGGGAAAGCGTCAAGGCGGGCAGGGTCCGGGTCAAATGCATGATACAACAATACCGTGTACAACAAGGGTTGATCAGACCAGATATGCGCTACATATTTTCTGCAACGGTTAGGAAATTCACCATATGCTGCCAATACACGACAAGCGTGACCGCGCAGAGCTGTTTCGGACCCGATTGGCGCAGGGTATGGCTGATCATGGCCTGTCGCAGGCGGCGCTTGCGCGTGCGGTGGGGGTGGACCGGTCCACGGTGTCGCAGCTTCTGACACCGGGTGCCAAGCGCCTTCCGAATGCGCAGGTCGCCGCCGAATGTGCGTCTGCGCTGGGTGTCAGTGCCGATTGGCTGCTGGGCCTGACGGACCGGCCCGAACGCGGGGTCGATCTGCTGGCGGCGTCCCTGACCATGACCGAAGCACCGCGCGCGCTGATCGACGAGACGATATTCGGCTGGCACCGTGAAGCGGCGGGTTACAAGATCCGGCATGTGCCTGCGACCTTGCCGGACATGCTGAAAACGCATGACATGTTGCGCTGGGAATATGACCCGCATCTGGGCAAGACCGCCGAACAGGCGATCGGCGCATCCGAAGACCGTTTGGCCTGGATGCTGGCCGCGCGGTCAGACTATGAAATCGCGCTGCCTTTGCACGAACTGGCAACCTGTGCGCGGGGAGTGGGCTATTACGCCGGGCTGTCAGCCGAGGTGCGTCGGGGCCAGATCGACCACCTGATCGACCTGACCGAGCAGATGTACCCGTCGTTGCGAATATACCTGTTTGACG
>JAUSPL010000334.1 GCA_030656535.1 Gemmobacter sp. | reverse complement strand
GCAATCAGTTTGGACGCGACCCCCGCCTCTTCGGATTTCGCCTTCAGCAAGACCCGCAACAGATCGGCAAGCGCCGGATTGACCTGCAACTGATCGCGTGACAGGTCAGGTTTCGGCAAATTCTCGGGCTTGGCCTCCATCCCGGACTTTACCGCCGCAATGATCCCGTCGGCGATATCGCCCTTGCGCCCCTCGCGCAGCAAAAGCCGCGATCGGCCCAACTCTTCGTAGCTCGCCGGGCGCGTCGATGCGAGTTCAAGCAAGGCATCATCCTTGTAAACGCGGCTGCGCGGAACGTTGTGGCTTTGCGCATAGTCTTCGCGAAAGCGCGCAAGTTCGCGGACAACCGCAAGGAACCGCCCCGAAGTGGTCCGCGTCTTGACGCGCAGCCAGGCTTCGTCCGGGTGCACCGTATAGGTCGCGGGGTCGGTCAGAACCGACAGCTCCTCCTCCAACCAGTGCTGGCGCCCGGATTTGCGCAATTGCGCAGACAAATGTTCATAGATCACACGCAGATGCGTCACATCGGCCAGCGCATATTCCGCCTGCGCGGTCGACAATG
Source organism: Gemmobacter sp. (assembly GCA_030656535.1). GTDB lineage: Bacteria > Pseudomonadota > Alphaproteobacteria > Rhodobacterales > Rhodobacteraceae > JAUSPL01. Next base: position 2,533 of record JAUSPL010000334.1, on the reverse strand, counting down.
GGCGGCGGGACCAGTCGGTAAAGCGCGACGTCTTGTCCAGATCCTCGCGCGCGATCTTGCGCACCAGCGTCTCATACCCCACCTGTTCGCCAAACCCGCAGACCATTGCCGCGACCTGACTGTCGAACAGGGGTTTGGGGAACACGTTGCCTTCGACGAAGAAAATCTCCAGGTCCTGCCGGGCGGCGTGGAACACCTTGACCGTCGTCTCATGGCGGAACAGATCGTAAAGCGGCTCCATCGACATGTCCGGCCCCGCGATCGGGTCGATCAGCACCGCAAGCCCGTCGTTGCCCGGCAAGGCTGCCTGGATCAGGCACAGCTTGGACCAATAGGTACGTTCGCGCAGGAATTCGGTATCAAGGGTCACATAGGGCTGGGTCTTGGCCACAGCACAGAATTCGGCAAGAGCTTCGGTCGTTGTGATGGTCTGCATGTGTGATCTCTGGCGCGGGGGTGTCCCGCAGGATGATTTCCGCTATAGGCAGGCATTCCCGGAAAGGAAAGCGCCCAGGGGCAGGAATCTGACTTGGATCGGTGACATGCGCCGTTTGGGATGCAGATTTGCCGCGTTCATACCCCACGGCACGGTCTGATGCCTAAAGGTCCAGCCGACCCCGGTCGCCTTGGGCAAACCGACGCAACACCGCCGGATACAGACGATGCTCGGCGATCAGAACGCGTGCGGCAAGGCTGTCCACTGTGTCCCCGGGCACTACAGGCACACGAGCCTGCCCCAGAACGGGCCCGTCATCCAGCACCGGGGTCACTTCATGCACCGTGCAACCGGCTTCGGCGTCGCCAGCCTCCAGCGCGCGCTGATGGGTGTGCAGGCCTGGATACTTTGGCAAAAGCGACGGATGGATGTTCAGCATCCGTCCCGCAAATCGCGCCACGAATGCCGGGGTCAGCACCCGCATGAATCCCGCCAGACAAATGATATCAGGCTCCGCCGCAAGAACAGGGTCTAGCAAAGCCGCCTCAAACCCCGCACGGTCGCCCTTGTACCCCCGGTGATCGACTGCGGCCACTGGAACCCCAAGCGCTGCAGCCCGCACCAACCCCAGGGCTGCCGGGTCATTGGACGCCACCAGCACAGGACGGGCCGGATGATCCCCTGTCATGCTTTCGACCAGACGGATCATGTTGGACCCTCCCCCCGAAATCAGGATCGCGACCCGTATCATGGGCAATCAGAGCAGGTGGCCGGAATAGACCACCCCTGCCCCGTCGCCGGCGCGGCCTTGCTGGATCCGCCCAAGCTGGACTACCGTTTCGCCCATACCCTGCAACAGATCCGTAATCGCGGCCGCCCGGTCGGGTGCCACCACGGCAATCATCCCGATCCCGCAGTTGAAGGTCTTGAGCAACTCAGGCTCGGTCATGTCAGCGGTTTCCGCCAGCCAGCGAAACACCGGCGGCAACGTCCAGGACGACAGGTCGATCGCACAGTCCAGCCCGTCAGGGATGACGCGCGGCGGGTTTTCCGTCAGGCCGCCGCCGGTGATATGGGCAAGCGCGCGCACCCCGCCCGCCCGAACAGCCGCCAGCGCCGACTTGACATAAAGCCGTGTCGGCGTCAGCAGGGCCCGGCCCAGCGGTGCGTCGGCAAACGGTGCAGGCGCATCCCAAGCCAGGCCAGACAGGGCGACCACCTTGCGCACAAAGGAATATCCGTTGGAATGAACCCCATCGGACGCTAGCCCAAGCACGACGTCGCCCGCCTGCACGCCCTGCGGCAGATCACTGCCACGTTCCATCGCCCCAACCGCAAAACCCGCAAGGTCAAAGTCGCCGTGATGGTACATCCCAGGCATCTCGGCCGTTTCGCCGCCGATCAGCGCACAACCCGACGCTTCGCACCCCTGCGCGATTCCGGTGATGATCCGGGTGGCCTGATCGAGATCCAGCTTTCCCGTGGCGAAATAGTCCAGAAAGAACAGCGGTTCGGCGCCCTGACACACAAGGTCGTTCACACACATCGCAACAAGGTCGATCCCGATGGTGTCGACTTCGTTTGTGTCGATGGCAATCCGCAGTTTGGTTCCGACACCGTCGGTCGCCGCCACCAGAACGGGATCGCTGTATCCCGCCGCCTTCAGGTCGAACAAAGCGCCAAATCCGCCCAAGCCCGACATGGTGCCCGGCCGGTTGGTACGCCGCGCGGCGGGTTTGATGCGTTCAACCAACGCATTGCCTGCGTCTATGTCCACGCCTGCGTCTGCATAGGTCAGGCCGTTCTTGCCACTGGTCATCGCGTACCCCCAAGGCTGATCTGCGCGGCGTCTACCGCATCATGCGCAAGGGTGCAACGTCGGGCTTTGGTGCCGCAGCCCACGCAGAGCCGATTGTTGCGGCCCGTTGCACAGTTGTATGGGCTAGTTGCACAGTTGTTCGGGCTACAAGATCCCGCGCGAAAAAACGCACCCGACCCCGATGTTGAAATCATCCGATCCCATCACCTGTTCGAACCGCAATCGGAACGCCATAGTCACGCGGCAGGCGCTACTCCTCGTCGTCGGCGGGGGCGGCA
>JAUSPL010000331.1 GCA_030656535.1 Gemmobacter sp. | reverse complement strand
AGGTGTTGGACTGGCACTGACGCACCATAAGGCACCCCATCGCGATCAACGCGGCGGTACCGATGCCGTATTCCTCGGCCCCCATCATGGCGGCAATCATGATGTCGCGGCCGGTACGCAGCCCACCGTCGGTGCGCAACGTCACACGTTCGCGCAGGTTGTTCATTGCCAAGACCTGATGCGCCTCGGTCAGACCCATTTCCCACGGCAGACCCGCATATTTGATCGACGTGGCGGGGCTGGCGCCGGTGCCACCGTTGTGTCCGGAAATCAGGATGATGTCGGCTTTGGCCTTGGCCACCCCGGCCGCGATGGTGCCAACGCCGCTGGAGGACACCAGTTTCACCGTCACCTTGGCGCGCGGGTTGATCTGTTTCAGGTCATAGATCAACTGTGCCAGATCTTCGATCGAGTAGATGTCGTGGTGCGGGGGCGGGGATATCAGCATGACCCCCGGCGTCGAATGGCGCAGGCGTGCGATCAGCGCGGTCACTTTCATTCCGGGCAACTGCCCGCCCTCGCCGGGTTTCGCCCCTTGGGCGACCTTGATTTCCAGCTCTTCGCAGGCGTTCAGGTATTCAGCCGTAACGCCAAAACGCCCCGAAGCTACCTGCTTGATCTTGGCGGATGGGTTGTCGCCGTTCGCCTCGGGCAAGAAGTGCGCCGGATCTTCGCCGCCTTCGCCACTGTCAGATTTCGCGCCGATGCGGTTCATCGCCACATTCAGCGTCTTGTGCGCTTCGGGTGACAGTGCCCCCAAGGACATGCCGGGTGTCACAAACCGCTTGCGGATCGAGGTAATCGATTCGACCTCTTCGATCGGGACAGGCTTGCCCAAGGGCTTGATGTCCAGAAGATCGCGCAGGTGGATGGGCGGGTTGGCCCGCATCGCGGCTGAATACTGTTTCCACAAATCATAGGATGCACGGTCACAGGCCATCTGCAGCAGGTGCATGGTCTGGGCTTCCCAGGCATGCTTTTCGCCCGAGCGCCGCGCCTTGTAGAAACCGCCGATCGGCAGGACGTCGCTGCCGCCCTTGAATCCCTTGGCGTGGACCTCTTCCAGCTTGATCTGCACACCGTGCAGACCGATGCCGGAAATCCGGCTGTGCATGCCCGGAAAGTATTCGGCAACCATCGCGCGCGACAGGCCGACTGCCTCGAAGTTCAGACCGCCACGATAGGACGAGACGACCGAAATCCCCATCTTGGACATGATCTTCAGCAAGCCCGCATCTATGGCATCACGGTAGCGGCGCATGGCGTCGATCAGGCTGCCCTCGATCAATCCGCGTTCAATGCGGTCGGCAATGCTGTCTTGTGCCAGGTACGCGTTGACCGTGGTCGCACCACAGCCGATCAGGACCGCAAAGTAATGCGGGTCGATGCACTCTGCCGACCGGACATTTATCGAACAGAAGGTGCGCAACCCCTTGCGGGTCAGCCCCGAATGGACCGCGCTGGTGGCAAGGATCATCGGCATCGCCACACGCTCGGCCGACTGGTGTTGATCTGTCAGCACCAGATGCGCAGCCCCGGACCTTACGGCATCCTCGGCTTCGGCGCGGATTCGCTCCAACCCAAGCCGCAGGCCTTCGGGCGTCCCGTCCGCCGGGAAGGTGCAGTCGATCAGCGCCACGGCCGCGCCAAAGATCTTTACCATCTCGTCAAATTCAGAGTTGGCGATGAACGGGCTTTCCAGCACCAGAATTTCCGCCTGCGCCGAGCTTTCATCCAGCACGTTCTTGAGGTTGCCGAACCGCGTCTTGAGGCTCATCACCCGGCTTTCGCGCAGGCTGTCAATCGGCGGATTGGTGACCTGACTGAAGTTCTGGCGGAAATAATGCGACAGCGGGCGATAGATTTTCGACAGCACCGCAGGTGGCGTGTCATCCCCCATCGAGGCGATCATTTCCTTGCCGTCTTCGGCCATCGGGGCAAGAACCTGTTCAAGCTCTTCGATGGAATATCCGGCAGCAATCTGGCGCTTGCGCAGTTCAGCGGATTTGAACAGCGCGCGTTCGGGCACATCGCGCATCAGCGCGTTCAGATCCACAACCTTTTCGACCCAGTCGCCAAAGGGTTGCGCCGCGGCAAGCCGGTCTTTCAGCTCGCGGTCGCGGTAAAGTTTGCCGTCCCTCATATCGACCGCGATCATCTGGCCCGGCCCAAGCGCACCCTTTTCGCGCACGGTGGATTCGTCGATCGGGACCATCCCGGCCTCGGATCCTGCGATCAGCATGCCGTCGCCCGTGATGACATAGCGCATGGGCCGCAGGCCGTTGCGATCAAGCCCGCCACAGACCCAACGGCCATCGGTCATGGCCAGCGCCGCCGGCCCGTCCCAGGGTTCCATGACCGCGTTGCAATAGGCGTACATGTCAGCCCAGGCCTTGGGCATTTCCACGGTCGACTTCGACCACGCCTCGGGCACCAGCATGGTTTTCGCCATCGGGGCAGACCGCCCTGCCCGCACCATCACCTCGAACACCGCATCCAGTGCGCCACTGTCAGACGTGCCTTGGGGAATGATCGGCTTGATGTCTTCCGCAGCTTCGCCAAACGTGGTGGACGCCATGCGGATTTCATGGCTTTTCATCCAGTTGACGTTGCCGCGCAGCGTGTTGATTTCGCCGTTGTGGGCCAGCATGCGGAACGGTTGGGCCAGCCACCACTGCGGAAAGGTGTTGGTGGAATAGCGCTGGTGATAGATCGCAAACGCCGATTCAAACCTGTCGTCCATCAGATCCGGATAGAAAACTGCGACCTGTTCCGCCAGCATCATGCCCTTGTAGATGACCGACCGGCACGACAGGCTGCACAGGTAAAGCCCCGCGATCTGCGCAGCGATAGCGGCTTTTTCGATCCGGCGGCGAATGATGTAAAGTTCGCGTTCAAAGGTTTCGGCGTCGATGTCCTTTTCGCAACGGATCAGGATCTGCTCGATTTCCGGGCGGGTCGCGTTGGCCTTGTCGCCCAGCACGGCGGTATCCACAGGCACATGCCGCCACCCGTAGATGTAATGCCCCATGCGCAGCACTTCGGTTTCCACGATGGTCCGGCAGCGTTCCTGCGCCCCGAAATCGGT
>JAUSPL010000330.1 GCA_030656535.1 Gemmobacter sp. | reverse complement strand
GACCGACAGTTCCAGCATTTTCGGGTCGATCATGATCAGCCGGCATTCCTCGGGCGTCAGCTTGTAAAGAAGCGACAAGATCATGGTGTTGATGGCGACGGATTTCCCCGACCCCGTGGTACCCGCGATCAAAAGGTGGGGCATCTTGGCAAGGTTGGCAACGATGGGTTCGCCACCGATGTCCTTGCCCAGCGCAAGCGGCAAACGCATGCTGCTGTCGCCAAAGTCCCGGGCGGACAGGATTTCGCGCAAGACAACTTTTTCGCGGGTGGCGTTGGGCAGTTCGATACCGATCACGCTGCGGCCGGGCACTGTGGACACGCGGGCAGACAGCGCGGACATCGACCGCGCGATGTCCTCGGCAAGGCCGATGACACGGGACGCCTTGACGCCTGCGGCGGGTTCCAGTTCGTACATGGTGACGACGGGCCCCGGACGTACGGAAACGATTTCGCCCTTGACCCCATAGTCGTCCAGCACGTTTTCCAGCATCCGCGCGTTTTCTTCCAGCGCCTCATCGGGCAGGTGGTGGCGGGTGATGGTATCCGGGTTCATCAACAGGTTCAGCGGCGGGGCTTCATAGGCCGGGAAATGGTCCTCGAACTTCAGGCGCGGCTCTGCTTCGGCCTGGGCTTTGCGGGAAATCGCGACTGGCCTTTTCAACGGGTTTTGCACGACGCGCCGAATTTCCGGCTGGATCGCCGGGCGCGATATGGCGGTCAGGCGCGGTTGGGGACGCACCTCTGGCACATGCCAGTCCTCTTCGTCGTCCAGTTCGGGTGCCTGGCTGGTGGCAGCCTCGACAGCATAGGCATTCGCAGCATCCGAGTGGTCATTCTCGAACATGCTGTCATCAATGTCCCAGTCGTGGTCCATGTCCATCGGGTCGGTGGCTTCGACGAACGGGGCCTTGGGTGCGAAAGCGGGTGTCGCAACCTGCGCAGCAACAGGCGGAGCAGCCATCGCAGCCATGGGTGCGGCTGGGCGGACCAGGTTCGCGATCAACGGAGCAGGGCGCCGTTGACGCATGACAGGAGGTTCCGGACGGACCACCGGCGCGGGGGGGCTGACCGGGGCTCTGCGGGCCTTGGCCCGGATTACGTCGGATATGCGCGCCTTTATGCGGTCCTCGGATGGCATGTCATCATAGGCCAGATCAGGGGCAAAGTGCTCGACCAACTCTGGCATCGGGTCCGGCGCACGCTTAAGCAAACCCGGCACGCGCGACAGCAGGCTGCGCTGTGCAGGTGCTGGCACCGGTTGTTCAGGCTGCGGACGCGGGTCCGCACGCAGCGGCCCGAGACTGCCGGCCAACGGGCGAGGGTCTGCGTTCAGCGGCTGTGGCGCCTGAAAGCCCTGGGTGCTACGTGCCGATGTCTGGGTCTGATGCGTTGCCGATCGGGCCTGCGGTTGCGCCGCATGGATCACGCGAGAGCGCGCCGACTGGGCCTGAACCTCAGCCCGCGCATATTCTGCCGCCTCTTCACGGGCGTATTCTGCGGCATCGGCGGCCCGCTCGGCTTGCGTCATGCGCCGTTCGGCCAGCTTGACGGCAGCACGGTCGCGCAGGGCGCCAGCACCTTGCATGGTGCCTGCCGCACCGATGCGCAGTGCGGTCACGACCCCCGCATAAGTCACCACAAGCCCCACCAGCAAAAAGCGTGCGATCGCGCGCAGCTCTGCCGCATCAAAGCCAAGCACGAACAGCATCATCGCGATCAACGCCACCGCAATGATGACCGACAAAAGCTTTAGCCCGAAGCTTGCCGTGACGGGTGCGACACCCAGCAGGGCCCCCAGCACAGTATCGCCAAACAGCCCGCCAAGCCCGAACGAATGGACCCAGTCCGACCCCGGAACGTGCGTGGCGGCATACACAGATGCCAAGGCAATGGCGATCAACGCAAAGATCACCCGGCCCAATGCGCGGTCTTCGCCAAGATGCAGCAAAAACCGCAATCCCCAGGCGCCCATGACCAACGGCAACCCCCAGGCACCCATGCCTGCGATGATTATCAAGGTAGACGCAATCGCCGCACCCCCACGACCCAGCATGTTGCGGGCGGGTTCATCTGTGGCGACCATCCAGCCAGGGTCCGAGGGCACATAGCTTCCCAGCATCGCAACCAGCGCAAGCGTGACCACCAAAAGGCCAACGCCCAATAGCTCTTTGCCGCGCCGTTCGAGGATCGCCTGGGTGTTGCGATCCAGCAGCGGATCGCGTTGCCTGACCTGATAGGATGCCATACGCTTTTTCCTCACCGATAGAGACAGTCGCGAAGCTGTTCCAGCCCGCGCTGCATCTCGTCTTTTGGAGCCACCAAGGCGACCCGGATATAGCCTTTGCCAGGATTCTGCCCGTCAACGTCGCGGGCCAGATAGGCCCCCGGCAAAACGCGCACCCCGGTCTTGTGCCACAGTTTCAGCGTGGCAGCTTCGCCATCTTCCACCGGCAACCATAGAAAGAATCCGCCTTCGGGCGACTGATAACCCTGCATGCCGTCAAACACCTTGTCGGCAATCGCAAATTTTGCCTGATAGAGGCCGCGGTTTTCATCAACATGGGCCTCGTCCGACCACAACCGTTCTGCCACCTTTTGCAGCGGCAGTGGCAGAGGCGCACCCGCATAGGCGCGCAACTGGCGGATCAGTGCGGTCCCCTTGGGACCGGCGGCAACAAACCCCGACCGCAGACCTGGCACGTTGGACCGTTTCGACAGCGAATTGAACGCGACCGCACGCTCTGGGTCGGCACCGATCGCCTGCGCCACCCGCAAAATGCCCGGAGGCGGCGCGGTACGCCAGATTTCAGAATAGCATTCGTCGCAAAACACAATGAAGTCGTGCTTTTCGGCCAGTTCCAACACGTCAGCCAGATAATCCGCCGAGGCCACCGCCCCCTGTGGATTGGCTGGTGAACAGATATAGGCGATCGCCGTCCGGTCCAGAACGTCCGCGGGGATGCTGCCGAAATCGGGCAGATGGCCGGTTGCAGCGGTCGCGGCCAGGTAAACCGGCTCTGCCCCGGCCTGCAAAGCGGCAATCGCATAGACCTGATAGAATGGGTTGGGCATCAAGACGACAGGCTGCTGCCCGCGCTTGCGTTCAGGACATAGTGCCAAAGCGGCATTGAACAGCCCTTCACGGGTGCCGTTCAGCACCATCAACCGCGAGGGCGCCACATCGGCATCATGGCGCCGCTTTATCCAGCCCGAAATCGCGGCCAGCAGATCGGGTGTGCCCTCGTTGGTCGGATAGACCCCGAAACCAGCCAGATTGTCCGCAAGAACGTCCCCGATCCAAGCTGGAAACGGGTGCTTGGGCTCGCCAATTGTCATGGCAATGGGTGCGCCGCCCGGCGCGTGATGATCCAGAAGCGTCCGCAGTCGCGGAAACGCGTATTCCGGCAGGTTCGAGAACCGTTCAGGAAATGCCATAGCTGCCTCATATTCCGGGGTCATTGCGCCCCAGTTACACCCACGATAGCGGCGAAATTTGCAGCGGTCCAGAAAATCACCACGATACCGGGATGTTGCAGGGCCGGATTGTGACTTTTTCGCCGGTCCTTTGTGGCGCCATCGGTTCATGATTGTGGCGCATACCGCAGTTTATGTCTGAATCGAAGCACCAGAATCACATGACGACGGCATACGAGGCGGGAAGGTTCCGATTTCTTTTCGGGTGCGTTTGATCGGTGCGGGTCCGGAGGGATAGCGTCGATGTTCTGATTTTCGGGGCTGATGTGGCCGGATAGGCTGCCGCGAAATCCCTTTGCGCCCATCCGCAGCCGATCTGAACCCGAGCTGCTTTGCCAACAGGGATTTGGCGCGTTTGCCCGCGGTGCCTATGCGTCCGAAAGGCCGGGCCAAAGCACGGCGCGTCTTTGTCGAACCAGTTGCCAACCGCATCTGGCTTGCAGGCAAAGTGTTCACTTCCCTGATTCAGACCGCCGCAGCGCGTCTGACTGGGGAAACCAAGGCACGGCTGATCGCGGCCAGCTTGGCCTAGTGAAGCCCCCGCAGAATGGCTGCGCGAGAATGGGATGCAAACTCCCGGCGGGCCAAGGTCAGCCCCACCAGAACCGTCCCGACCATCAGAGGCAGCGCGCCCAACAGCCAACACAGGGCCGCCAGCGCAAAATAGATCGAGCGCAGACCTCGGTTGAAACCGCGCACCGCCGAAATGCTGAGTTCGGCCGCCTGGGCTGCACGCGGATAGGCCATGGGGTCGGCGGGATCATTCGGCACCGCCGCCA
>JAUSPL010000326.1 GCA_030656535.1 Gemmobacter sp. | reverse complement strand
GCGTCCCTGTCGGTGGCGCGCGGCGAGGTCGTGGCCTTGGTTGCGCCTTCGGGGGCAGGCAAATCGACCCTGCTGCATATCGCAGGACTGCTCGACAGTCCCGACGCCGGGCGCGTGGTGATCGGTGGTCGCGCAATGGAGGGGTTGGGCGATCGCGCCCGAACCGAGACGCGGCGCAGCGACATCGGTTTCATCTATCAGTTCCATCATTTGCTGCCGGAATTCAGTGCGTTGGAAAACATCGTCTTGCCGCAACTGGCCAATGGCGCGACCGCAAGACAGGCCGAGGACCGCGCGAGGTCGCTGCTGGACCGGGTGGGTATTGCTGCGCGGGCCGATCACCGCCCGGCGGCACTGTCGGGCGGCGAACAGCAGCGGGTGGCGTTTTGCCGGGCGCTTGCGAATGGACCAAAGCTGCTGTTGGCGGATGAACCCACGGGCAACCTTGACCCAGGCACGTCGGATCAGGTGTTCGGTGCCTTGATGGAGGTCGTTCGCGAAACCGGCCTGTCCGCCCTGATCGCCACCCACAATATGGAACTTGCCGCGCGCATGGACCGCATCGTTCGGCTGGAGGCAGGGCGCGTCGTCGTCTGAGACAGGGTCTTGCAGGCAGACGTCCCGGACCAGCGATTTTGCGAACGCGCACCAGCGGTTCGCGGATGCTGGCTGCGGTGGCCCTTTTGGTCGCCTGATTGAGCCCGGAACCTGCCCCCGGTGGGCCCAGGGGGCAGCCACATAGTGCCGCGCGGCCGCGATACCCGTCAGGACCATTGTAGCGGCAACAGGCGGGTGCACTGTCGCCCGAACTTTGGCTGCGGCTGCGGTCGGGGACCACGAACTGGATTTTGGCTTCCAAGCGCGCGGATCATGCTTGCGGCGCCGCAGCGGTGGCGGCATCTTGGCCGGAAAACAGGAGGTTGTGCCATGGCGGGATTGTCGCTGCATCAGTTGGCGGATTTTGGGCCGGTTTATGGACCTCGGTCCGTGGTGGGGCGGGTGCCAGGGGTGGTGATCTTGCATGGCTCCGAAGGCCCGATGGCTGGCTGGGCACATCGGTTTGCCGCCATTTTGGCGGCGGAGGGCATGTTGGCGTTGCCGCTTGGCTATGGCGAGGGCGACTTTTGGGCCGCTGGTCCGATCCGCGAGGTGGATTTGCGCCGCGTGGCCGAGGCAGGGCGGGCGCTGGCTGCCGACCCCCGGTGCAGCGGCGTGGGGCTGTTGGGGTGGTCTTTCGGTGCGGGTGCGGCTTTGCTTGTCACGGCGTTTTCTGGGCGGGACCCTTTTGGCTGCGTTGTGGCGCATGCTGGCGCGGATGTGGTCACCCCGGCTTTTGACCCTGCGGCGCGACGGGCGGGCCAAGGGGTACTGGACCACACGGATAACGCCCATCGCGCTTTTGTGTGGCCGGGCGAAGAGGCGGCGTTGACCCCGCTTGCCCCGATTCCTGTCGAACGCATCACAGTTCCGGTCATGCTTACGGTTGGCGATGCCGATATGGTGATGGCGCCTGAACGGACCCTGCGCGTGGCCAAGCGGCTGGCACAGGCTGGCAAGCCTGCCGACCTGTGGGTTGCTGCCGGGCAGGGTCACGGGTTCGATTTTGATACAGAGCCACAGTTCTGGGCACGACTCGTCGCGTTCTTTGGGAAGCACCTGGGGGCATGATGTTGCATCTTGATCATCTTGCATTTGCGGCGGGCAGCCTTGGCCAAGGCGTTGCGGCGGTAGAGGCGGCGCTTGGCGTCACTTTGGCACCGGGGGGCGCGCATCCGGCGATGGGTACGCACAACCGGCTGTTGTCCCTTGGCCCGGGCGAATACCTTGAAGTGATCGCAGTCAATCCCCAAGCGCCTGCGCCAGATCGGCCAAGGTGGTTCGACCTTGATCGCTTTGCCGGGCCCCCGCGCGTGACGAACTGGATCGTACGCTGCGACGATCTTGCGGCGGCAGTGGCGACGGCGCCGACGGGAACAGGCGTGCCGATGCCACTGACACGAGGGGATCTGTCCTGGACAATGGCGGTACCCGTTAACGGGCGGTTGCCGTTCGACGGTGGTTTCCCCGCGCTGATCCAGTGGTTCGGAGCCGCGCATCCGGCGCAGCGTTTGCCCGATGTCGGGGTTCGGTTGACCGCGCTGCATCTGACCCATCCTGAGGCCGATGCTCTGCGGGCCGCCTTGCCGCTGTCGGACACCAGGGTGACCGTGTCCGCAGGTCCGATTGGCCTGCGTGCAACATTTTCCACACCCAAGGGTTTGAGGGTCCTATGATTCGCCACGCCACAGACGCGGACTTCCCGGCGGTCCTCGCGATCTGGAATCCCATCATTCGTGATACGATGGTCACCTTCAATTCACTGGAAAAATCTGCCGCCGATCTGGCCGCGATGCTGGCTGACAAGGCGCAGCACGGGCACGCGTTTCTTGTGGCGGACTCCGAGGGTGACGGTGTTCAGGGCTTTGCCACGTATGGTCAATTTCGCGGTGGCATCGGGTATGCCCGTACGATGGAGCATACAATCATTCTTGGCCCAAACGCACGCGGACGCGGTGTTGGCAAGGCCCTGATGGCGGCAATCGAAGATCACGCACGGGCAGGTGGGGCCAAGTCGATGTTCGGCGGTGTCAGCGCAGGCAACCCCGAGGGTCGCGCCTTTCATGCCGCCATAGGCTATTCCGAAGTTGCAGAGCTGGCTGACGTGGGATGGAAGTTCGGGCGCTACTGGAACCTTGTGCTGATGCAGAAACTTCTGACCTGACACTGGTGCGCGGGCAGGATATGTTGCGCCCATGTCGATCTGGACCCGCATAGCCACCGCCCTTTCTGCCCTCGCCGCTGGCGAAGGTCTTTCGGTTGTATTTGACACGCTGCGAGGGCCACCGGAAAAATCGGTCGCCTTTACGATCGCCGTGATCGCACTTGGGGCCAAGATGGCCAAGGCCGACGGCGAGGTCACCCGCCATGAGGTATCCGCCTTTCGGCAGGTCTTTGCCATCCCGCCAGCCGAAGAGGCAAATGCGGCCCGCGTGTTCAACCTCGCCCGGCAGGATGCTGCGGGATACGAGTTCTACGCGCGCAAGATCGCGGCGATGTTCGCCGACGATCATCAGACCCGGTTGGACCTGTTGGAAGGCCTGTTTCATATCGCGCTGGCCGATGGCGGGTATCACCCCGCCGAGGACGCCTTTCTGCGCGAGGTTGCCGAAATATTCGGACTGCGCGACTGTTGTTTTCGCGGGATGCGGGAACGCTTTGTCCCCGACGCGCCGCATGACCCCTATGATGTGCTGGACGTTGATCATACCGACTCGCTGGACCAGATAAAGGCGGCGTGGAAGCGTGCCGTCCGCGAAAGTCACCCGGATCAGATGCAAGCGCGCGGTGTCCCCCAAGAGGCGATCCGCCTGGCCGAACGCCGTCTGATTGCGGTGAACGCCGCCTGGGAGGAAATCAGCCGTGACCGTGCGGCCTGAACGTCCTGCCGAGGCACCAGACACGCGCCCCGACCCGCAAGTCCTTTTGGCGGGGGACGCGGTCGAGCGCACGTCTGCCCCAGCAAAGCGCAGTCTTCGGATTGCCACCTGGAATATCGAGTGGTTCGACGCACTGTTTGATGACGATGGGCGTCTGCTGGAAGATGATGAACGGTCGCGCCACTACGACGTTACGCGTCGCGAACAGCTTGCGGCGATTGGCATTGTCATGACGGCGATAGATGCGGATGTGCTGTTGGTGGTGGAGGCCCCCAACCAGGGACGCAAACGCAGTACGGTGCGGGCCTTGAACAATTTTGCAACCGCCTGCGGATTGCGGACCAGCCAGGCCTTGATGGGATTCGAGAGCCAGACCGAACAAGAACTGGCCCTGCTTTATGATCCCGGGCGCGTCACCGCAGTGCATGACCCGCAGGGAGAACCTACGGGGAAGAAGGGCGCATTGGATGCCCCCCGGTTCGACGGTGTGTTCCGGATTCACCTTGATCTGGACGGGATTGCGGACAGCGTCGTGTTTGCCCGCCCCCCGCTGGAGGTCTTGCTGACACCCAATGGCGCTGCGCCGTTCCGGCTGATCGGAGTGCACGCGAAATCCAAGGCGCCGCACGGCGCGCGCTCTCCGAAAGAAGCGATGCGCCTTGGTGTCGAAAACCGAC
>JAUSPL010000325.1 GCA_030656535.1 Gemmobacter sp. | reverse complement strand
CTCCGGCTTCTTTTGCCGCCGCCAGTGAGGCATACTCGCCCTCGCCAAGATTAAAGAACAGGTTCGAGAAATCGACCCCGCCTGTCGCAAGACCGATAATCGGGTTGATCAGATCGCCGACCAACGAATTGACGATCGCCGTAAAGGCGACGCCAATGATGATACCCACGGCAAGATCAACGACATTTCCTTTTGCAATAAATGACTTAAATTCGTTCAGCATTCCCAGTTCCCTTTTTTGCTGCGTTTCGCAGTTTGCGCCATTCCGCGCAGACTTCCTGAGCGTGTATACACAAATGGATGCGCATTTTAATGGGAATTTTCTGGATTGATAACCACAACCCCAGTGGACGGGCAGATGATCAAGATTGCCAATCGCTGGCCGAATCAAATAAAAGGTGCCGCGCCAAAATTGCCGGATGATTGCGCTTGCTGGACGGACAGTTGGCGTGGGTGACTGCGTGGCGGGCTATGTGGATCAACATTGGCTCCCACGCAGATCAAGATGGTTTCGACCGTCCTGCGGCGGATACGGACTGATGGGGCGACGCGCGGGCCTTGGCCAGTGCACGGCAGATAGGTCCGCCAGCCGCCCAAGGACCGCAGGTTTCTTGGGTCGGGCGTTGCCCACCCGGCGTCAGCGCAGGTTGCCAGCAATACTTGCTTTGCCCGAAAGGTTGCGTAGTCTGTACGGATGACGCTGCAACCGCCCACCCCATTTCGCCCCCTTGCCGCAAGGCAACCCGACGTTGCTGCCGAAGAGGTCTGCTTTGATCGGCGCGAACTTGGGGTGATCTTGTCGCTTTATGGCCAGATGGTCGCAGCAGGCGAATGGCGCGACTACGGCATTTCGACGTTGCGCGATCTGGCAGTGTTTTCCGTATTTCGTCGCGCCGCAGAAGTCCCACTGTACCGCATCGAAAAGCGGCCCAAACTGCGGACAAGGCAAGGCATGTATGCGGTTGTCAGTGCCGAGGGGCAAACTCTGCGGCGTGGACAGGATCTGGCACAGGTTCTGCGCGTGCTGGAACGCAAGCTGATACGTCCGGTTGATTGACCTGCCCGATCGTAACGGCGTTGGGGCATGAACAACCAAGTGGGGTGCAAAAGAAAAAGACGCAACCAGTGTTGCGCCCTTTTCCCGCCTGTCGCCCTGTGTGCAAGCCCGGATTTGTGTCCGCCCGGTGCTGCTGCTCGGAAAACTATATCTTGCCGGTCACCAGCCTCTGCCGGATGCTGTCGAGACTGTCGGAAAAGGCCCCTGTTGCGCAAAGACTGGCGTGTCTTTTGCATCAAGACGAAGGGCAGCATGACGATCAGAGCGCAACATGTCGGTCCCTCCACAATCCATGCCCATCAGCTGGCAACCGGACACATTTGCTATGCCATCCGTCCGATATGCCCTGCCCGAGAGAATCAGTCAACCAAAAGTGATTCGCAAAGATGCAGATTCGCGAAAAACCCGAATCACTGCTTACGCAGGCGTCGCAAAAGAGGGCGGCGATAAGCGCCCCTGACTTCAGGCGTTTTGGCGCAGGACCGAGCCCGCCAGATACAGCGATCCGCAGATCAGGACGCGGGCTTGGGGGTTTTGGTCGGCAATAGCTGCCAGTGCCGAGGCCACACCATCGGCAATGAGGGCTGGGATACCGGCTGCTTCTGCCGCTGACTGGGTTTCGTGCGCCGGCAGTGTGGCCTTTTCGCCCGGGATCGACACTGCGTGCAACCCTGCCAGATGGGGGCGCAAGGGGCGCAGAAACCCGCCGATGTCCTTGGTGTTCAGCATCCCGCAGATCGCGTAGGTCGGGCGGCCCGGCATCTGCGCCAAGGTCGCGGCCAGGGCAACCCCGGCAGCCGGGTTGTGCCCGCCGTCCAGCCACAGTTCGACCCCCGGTGCGCTGTCAACCAAAGGACCAGAGCGCAAGCGCTGCATCCGGGCGGGCCAGTACGCGCGGGTCACAGCCGCCTCGCAGGCCTGTTCACCATGACCAAGGCTGCGAAGTGCTGCGATGGCGGCACCGGCGTTGTCAATCTGATGCGGTCCGGGCAGGTTGGGCAGCGGCAGATCCAGCAGGCCTCTGGTGTCTTGATAGATCAACCGTCCGCGCTCGGACCATGCCTGCCAGTCGCGGTTCGCGATGAAGAGGGGCGCGCCAATCGCGTCTGCCCGCGCCTCGATCACGTCAAGTCCTTCGGCGCTTTGCGGCCCGACGATGCACGACACACCGGGTTTGAGGATTCCCGCCTTTTCACCGGCGATCTCAGCCACCGTTTCACCCAGATACTGCTGGTGGTCCAGCGAAACAGGGGTGATCACGCACAGGGCCGGTTTCTCGATGACATTGGTGGCGTCCAGCCTGCCGCCCAACCCCACCTCAAGCAGCAGCGCGTCGGCGGGGGTGCGGGCAAACCCCAGAAACGCGGCGCAGGTGGTGATCTCGAAATAGGTGATCGGCGCCCCGCCATTCGCGATTTCACATTCCTCAAGCAGCGCGGCCAAGTCGGATTCGGCAATCAGGCCGCCCGCGATGCGGATGCGTTCGTGAAATCGCGCCAGATGAGGCGATGTATAGGCGTGGCAGACCTGCCCCACGCCTTCCAGTCCGGCACGAATCATCGCTTGGGTCGAGCCCTTGCCGTTGGTGCCCGCAACATGGATCACCGGCGGAAGCTTGCGTTCCGGGTGATCCAGCGCTGACAGCAAGTGCCACACCCGGTCCAGCGTCAGGTCGATCACTTTGGGGTGCAGCGCCATCATGCGGGTCAAGATGATATCCGACCCCTGAGCGGTGGCCAGATTGGGGTCTTGCGGGGCAGAGATGTGCGGAACGGCAGCAACGGCGGTCATTTGGGCGGCTCCTTGCGGCCCGGACCTTGTGTCCCGGCCAGAGGCAGGATCGCCGCCCCTGCTTGGGGCGGCTTTGGTAAACGCGGCAATTAGCGACGCATTCGCGGCATTGGACGGACCCCGTCGTGACCGAAGCGGGTCGTCAAGGTGCCTTGGGCGATTCGACAGCAAGAGCCTCGGTCGGGGTCGGGGCGGGCAGATCGCCCTTGATCGCCGGGGTCTGGCCCATCAGCATCCGCACGATAGTGACCAGTTCATCGCGCATTGCCCGTCGGTG
>JAUSPL010000324.1 GCA_030656535.1 Gemmobacter sp. | reverse complement strand
CCTACCGCAAGGTTGCACAGGCCCGCATCGACCGGGTGCGGCCTTATGACAGGTCTGCGCTGGAAATCACAGGGTCCCGCCGCTCGGAACCCCGGGTGCCATTCGGCACGTTGGTCGAGCGTGGGATGCTGCGCCCCGGCGAGGTCTTGATCAGCCCGCGTGGTGCGACCGCCAAAGTGCGCGCGGACGGCACGCTGGTCGGTGCGTCCTGCACCGGGTCAATCCATCAGGTCGGGGCCGCGATGGAAGGCGCCCCGTCGTGCAACGGCTGGACCTACTGGCACTTCAAGCGCGATGGCAAGACGATCCCGATCGACCTTTTGCGTCAGCAGATTCGCGCAGAGCTGGAAGAGCGCCCGCACTGATCCCATTCCGGGGGGCCAACCCCTGTTCCGACCTACCGCCAGTGTCTAGGCGCTTTGCCCGGCACGACCTGCCCCGCCTTGATTGGCGGGGCCTTTTTGCAAATCGGGCAGAGCCACAACGCGCAATGTTTCAATCGCGGTCCGCCTGTGACGTCAAACTTGCATCAATGTCGCTTACGGAAGGCCGCTGACCCGAACCAGCCCATTGGCCAATCTGACCCCTGCGCGGGCATCCAGCGGGTGGTCGCGGGCGGATACCTCGACCACAGGACCCGTGGTGGCCGCTGATCCCGCTGCAGCCTGCCAAACCAACCGCCCCGCCAGACGACGAGTGTCATCTTGCACCAGTTCCAGCCTCACCACGGGGCCGGTTCCCGATGCATAGCGACGGTCCAGCAACGCCCGCAGCGGACCGCACACCGGGTCAGAGCCCAAGTGACCAGAGGCCGTACCGGCACAGGTCAAAACCACCGGCGATGCAGCCGCCGGCAAAGCAAATGGCAAGGTGCCCAAGCAAATCAAACACAGTATGGACAGCGGGTTCATGGCGAAATCTGTCAGACCAAAACAAGGATGAAGCCTTTGACCCAACCGTCAAAGGAATGATCTGGACCGCGATCGATCACAAACCACCAGTCGTTAACCTATCATCAATCATCGTGCGGGGCCATGCCCCGAACAGGGGGGCCGACGGGCGGCGCCCGGCGACCACTGGACTTGGACCGCAGGTTCCCGCTAAATTGATCTTGCCCCTGTTCCGCCATGCCACATCGGGGGTCGTGTAGATCGGGGTCTGACCCTGGATCAGGAAATGCGTATCCGGCATGCCGATGGGACAGGATTTTCCAGCCTTTCGCGGTCCGTAGTGAATATTTTGGGGGACTGACATGGATGCCGGCCTTCTGGTGCTGGGGGCGACCGGGCGGCTGGGTCGCTTCTTGCGCGCGACGTGGGGGTCAGAGGGTCCCGCGGGGCTGCCCGTGATCTGGCAGACAAGGTCAAGGGATGTTCCGCCCGGATGGCTGCACTGGCGCCCCGGACAACCCTTGCCGCCCGCGCGAACGGTTCTGGTGCTTGCAGGGGTCACTGCAGGAGACGCGACTGCACTGGCCGAGAATACCCATATCGGCTTGGCTGCCTGCAAAGCTGCGGGAACGGCGCGTGTGCTGCTGGCATCGTCTGCTGCCGTTTACGGGGCGGCGGACGGCGCCGACGAACAATGTCTGCCTGCGCCCCTGCGCCCTTACGGAGCCGCAAAGCTGGCGATGGAACGTGCCTGTCTTGATGGGCTGACCACACCGGGCGGCGCGCAGGTCACCGCCTTGCGGATCGGAAATGTGGTGGGCGCAGATATGCTTGGCACCGTGGTCGCCAAGGGTGGCCCAGTGCGGTTGGACCAGTTTTCCGACGGCACCGGACCCGTGCGGTCCTACATCGGACCCGTCGCCTTTGCGCGCGTGATTGCCGCACTGGCGACGCACCCTCAGCGATTGCCGCCTGTCCTGAACCTTGCGGCACCGCAGCCCGTGGCGATGGCAGACCTGTTGACCGCAGCGGGGATCGGATTTGACTGGCAGCCTGCCCCGCCAGAGGCACTGCCGCGCGCTGTGATGGCGACGGACCTGTTGCAATCATTGGTCCCGTTTGCGCCAGACGACAGCACCGCGACCGGCATGATCGCCGAGTGGAACAGCCTGAAAGGCAGCCAATGACCCCCGCCAAACGACTGCTGGACATCACACTTGCGCTCTTGATCGGGCTGATCCTGGCGATTCCATTTACGGTGTTGCTGCTGTGGCTGCTTATCACTCAGGGTCGTCCGCTGTTTCATGTATCTGAACGCATGAAGACCCCGACAGAGCCCTTCAGCCTGTGGAAACTACGCACCATGCGCCCTTCTGCGGCAGACAGTGGCGTGTCGGGGGGCGACAAGGCTGACCGGGTCACCCCGGCTGGCCGAAGGCTGCGCCGGACGCGTCTGGACGAGATCCCCCAACTGTGGAACATCCTGCGCGGCGACATGAGCTTTGTCGGTCCCCGCCCGCCCCTGCGCCAGTATGTTGAGCGGTTTCCCGCCATATACGGCCCGGTTTTGCAGTCGCGGCCCGGCGTGACCGGCCTCGCCAGCCTGCATTTTCATCGCCATGAGGAATTATTGCTGCGCGCGTGCAACACCCCGCAGGAAACGGACGCAGTTTATGTCCGTCGCTGCATCCCGCGAAAGGCCCGGCTGGACCTGATCTATCAGGCGCGGCGCACAATTTGTCTTGATTTGATGATAGTTGCGCAAACGGCGAAAAAAGTCCTGCCCGGCAATCGCTAGGTTTCGGTCCCGGCATTGGTGATTGCTGAACGGGTCCCTTCAACGTAATATGCGGCTATTCTGTTGGATGGGGCGCATGGCCGGAATTGACACATTGCTGCGCGGATCGACTGCCGCGATTGCGCTATTTATTGCATCGGCTGGCGGATCCGGCGCTCAGGATCGGCCCACAGCCAACCTGTATGGTATGACCGGCCTGATCGACATGCCATCCGGCGAGATGCAACCTGACGGTGAACTCAACTTCACCCTCTCAAGATCGGGCGCGACCACGCGGACCACTCTGGCGTTTCAGATTGCCCCACGCCTTCAAGGCAGCTTTCGATACACTGGCACACGCGGTTTGGGGATCGGAGGGTTTGCACCCACCGCCACCTACTATGACCGCAGCTTTGACCTTCGTTATCAGGTCCTGACCGAAGGGCTTTATTGGCCCGCCGTGACCGTCGGCCTGCAAGACTTTGCCGGAACGGGCAACTTTGCCGCCGAATACATCGCAGCGACCAAGACCTTTGGGTCGCGGGTCAAGGTGACGGGTGGACTGGGCTGGGGTCGGCTGGGCAGCTACAATTCCATCGGGTCACCGCTTGGTGTTCGTCCGGCTGCCAAGACCGCAACGGGTGGAAATTTCAATGCCAACCAATGGTTCCGTGGCCCCGCCGCACCGTTTGGTGGCATCGAATGGCAGGTCAATGACCGGCTGGGGCTGAAGGTCGAATATTCGTCCGACGCCTATACGCTGGAACAGACCCAAGGTGTTATCAACCGCCGCAGCCCGCTTAACTTTGGGGCTGAATATCAAATTGCAGAGGGCATAAGGCTAGGGGCATACTATATGTATGGCTCGGAACTCGGGATCACTGCGCAGATAGCGCTGAACCCGAAAAAGCGGGCGGCAAAAGGCATATATGGGCCTGCAGGGATTCCCATCCAGACGCGCCCCGACCGTCGCAGCAATCCAGACGACTGGTCCCCTGACTGGGTACAGCAGGCTGACGCCGCCCAGACCCTGCGCGACAACCTTGCCAGGCAATTGGCGACCGACGATCTGGTTCTTGAATCGCTGTCGCTGAGCAGCACGCAAGCAGAGCTGCGTGTGCGCAACCCGCGTTATGATGCGGGGCCGCAGGCCATCGGTCGCGCCGCCCGTGCGCTTGCTGCAACCATGCCCGCCTCGGTCGAGATTTTCGACATCGTGCCGGTGGTCAATGGCATCCCTGCAGCCAAGATTCGCCTGCGCCGCTCCGATCTGGAATCGCTGGAACACGCGCCGGACAACGCCAACGCCTTGCGCGCCCGTGCGCAGGTGCTGGATGCCGGTCGCCTGCCCCGAAACGCGCTCATGGGCGAACAACTGTATCCGAAATTCTCTTGGTCGATCAGGCCCTACACCCGGTTCAGCTTTTTTGACCCCGCAGCGCCATTGCGCGCCGACGCCGGTCTGCGGTTCACAGGTAGCTATGATCTGGCTCGGGGGGTGGTGCTGTCTGGGTCCGTGACTGCCAAGGTTGCAGGCAACCTTGATCAGTACAACAAGGCCTCAAACTCGGTCTTGCCGCATGTGCGCACCGACGGCTATCTTTATGACCGCACGGACATCGGCCTCGAAAATCTGACGCTTGCCTGGTACAGCCGACCCGGCCCCAATCTCTATGGCCGCGTGACCGCTGGGTATCTGGAACGAATGTACGGCGGGGTTTCCGGTGAGCTATTGTGGAAACCAGTTGACAGTCGCCTCGCGCTTGGCGTCGAGGTGAACTACGTCAAGCAAC
>JAUSPL010000323.1 GCA_030656535.1 Gemmobacter sp. | reverse complement strand
CGGCAAACCGGGACATTGCGCGGGATCGGGGGCGCCTTTGGCGTGACAGGCGCAATCCTTTTGTTGTGGTGGGGCAGCATAGCCGTTCTTGGTCTGAACCCGTTCTTTGCCAAAGGGCCGCTTGACGTCGCCCAGGCCTTGCTGTGGGCACCCGATGCCGCACAAACACGCGCAAGCCTATGGTCCGCGCTGGCCGACACGGCGCTGCTGCTGGTGCCGGGCTATCTGGCGGGGCTTGCCGCCGGGGCGGGTCTGGCCATCCTGATCACGCTGGTGCCAAAACTCGCGGGCACTGCCATGCCGCTTGCCATTGCGCTGCGTTCGGTGCCCATCGTCACCACAGCGCCGCTGATCGTTCTTGTGCTGGGACGGGGGGCCACGGGCACCATCGTTCTGGTCGCGGTCATGGTGTTCTTTCCGACGCTGGTGGCCTGTCTGCACGGGCTGCGCCAAGCACCGGGACAGGTGATCGACGTGTTCGACAGCTATGCTGCCAGCCCATTGCAACGCCTGATCCGGGTCCAGATCCCCGTGATGTTGCCCGCATTGTTTGCCGCCGCCCGGATGGCAGTCCCAGCCGCCATCCTGGCGGTCACGGTTGTCGAGTGGCTGGCCACGGGCATCGGGATCGGCACCTTGATGGCGTTGTCGGCCTCGGTTTCCGATTACGACATGCTGTGGAGCGCGGTTGTGCTGGTCGCGTCCTTTTCGGCGCTTGGCTATGGCGCAGTCGGAGTGATCGAAGCGCGCGTCTTGCGCATTTATGCACCCGAGCAACTGATATGACCCTGCAAAAAGCTGCCTTTGCCATTCCGGGCGACATCAACACCCTGACGGGCGGGTACATCTATGAGCGCCGCTTGCTGGAGGGGTTGCGCGCCCAAGGTCGCGATGTCGACCACATTGCCCTTGGCAACACCTTTCCCACGCCGTCAGACGCCGATATGGCACAGGCAGCAGCATTGCTGACCGCGCTTCCGGCGGACCGGCCCCTGATCCTTGACGGTCTGGTGTTCGGGTCGATCGATACAAGTATCTTGCGCGCGATGGCCTCGCCCATCGTTGCGATGATCCACCATCCGCTGGCCCATGAAAGCGGTCTGGACCCTGATCTGCGCGCGCATCTTTTTCGTACCGAACGGGACAACCTGACCCATGCAGCGCATGTGCTGGTCACCAGCCCCCACACGGCTGCCCTGCTGGCGTCAGACTATGGCGTGGCTCCTGACCGCATCACCATTGTGCGACCGGGAACCGACCGCCCCATCCCGACGGCAAAACAATCCGGTCCTCCATTGATCCTGTCGGTCGGCATCCAACACCCGCGCAAGGGCCATGACATCCTTTTGCACGCGCTTTCGCGGCTTTTGCACCGCGACTGGCAGGCGGTCATCGTGGGATCGCGCTATGATGAGGGCAATGCCCGTGATCTGGACGCACTGCATGAACGGCTTGGGCTGGCCGGGCGCGTCAGGCTTGCGGGTCGCGTGTCGGGCGAAGAATTGGCACACTGCTATAGCACAGCCACGATTTTCGCGCTTGCGACCCGCTATGAAGGCTATGGCATCGTCTTTGATGAGGCGCTGTCTTATGGCCTGCCCATCGTGTCTTGCCGCACCGGGGCTGTGCCCGACACGGTTCCTGCGACCGCTGGCCTGTTGGTGCCGCCTGAAGACCCCGATGCGTTTGCACAGGCGCTGGATCGGATGTTGACTGACCCGGATCTTCGGGCCGCAAAAGCGCAGGCCTCGGGTCAGTTCGGCGCGGCCTTGCCAAGCTGGTCTGACACAGCGCGCCGCGCGGGCGATGTTCTTGACCGCCTATCGTAGGGCAGATCAGGAGACTTGGCGCCACAACTTGATCCGTCAGCCCGGAAATCGGCAGAGTCGTTCGCATATCAGATCGTCACCCGTGGGGGACATCACGAAAGCCGCGCGCAGATCGCACCTGCGGCAAAGGCTTTTCAGGACGTCATGCGCGACTGGGATCATGGCTGGCCCGCGAACGGCGTCATCGGTCGCCTAGCTGCCCCTGTCAAACGCCCAACGCCACTCATTTCCGCAATCCAACGACCCCCGATGGACTTTATTTTCGGATCATTCCGCCCCAATTTCCCTGTTTTCGCACGGCCATTGGTGCCTTAGGGCCGTGACCCAGATCAAAGACGAAGGCGCGGGGCAGCCATACATTCACACAATCGCGAACGGAAATCTTGGGGGCGCCGACGATGCCAAGACTGCTTTCTGCCGTAGTTTGGGCTTTTGTGGCCGTCTTGGCCTCGATCTCGATGATCAAGGCCGACGAGATGTCGCTGTACGACTTGCGCAGCGCAGAGTTCAAATTGCCCGCAGACTGGAAAGTGACCTACAGCCGCCGAGATCAGCAGTATGATTTCATCAGCCCCGATGGTCGGTTCGAGCTGTGGGCGCGTTGGTGGTTTCCAGACGAGCCCCTGCTTGGCTATAGCGACATCGTGCACCATGAAACGCGCCAGTTGGCCGGTCAGGATGCCCTGTTCCGTCATATAGAAGCTGGGGGGACCCGGTCGCTGGAGGTCGCTTTTCTGAAAAAGGATGCCGAAGGCGAGATGTTCCTGTGGCAGCTCCATTCCGGCAATACGTCGCTGGCGGAACATCAGGCGATGTTCGACCGCTTGCTTGCCGATCTTGCGATAGATGGCCTGCCCGCCCTTGCCGCTGCGGCCCCTGTGGTGACACCTTCGACCTTGGGCGGAGCGGGCGGGGAAATGTATCTGGACCCTGACGGGGTTTTCGGCCTGCCGTTGCCGCCGGGATGGACGGTCCAATCCACGGCGTCTTCGGGGGTGCGTCAGGCGGTCCTGGTCAATCCTACCCGTGATGCGCTGCTTTTGGTCGCCACTGCGACCCCGGACCGCGGCATGACAGCGGCTCAGATCCTGGATGAATACCTGGGCGTGCTTTACCGCGACTCGTTGATCGTGAAATCAATCGAGGATGAGCGCTATCCGACGATCGCAGGGAACACGGTGCATGGAATAGAAACCATTTCCAAGGTCTATGCCATCAATGGCATTGCCATGCCCTATGCGCGGGGGCGGGTGTGGGTTTACCAGACCGGAGATGAAAGCGAGGGGCGCCCCCCCTTCTTGATCGTCTCGATCCGCCCCGAGGCGGCGCCCCAAGCCATAACTGACACGCTGGAACGTATGGTTGCAGGCTTTACGCTTGACCCAAAGTCCGTCCCGGCACATGCGACAGGCGATACCCCCTTGGGGGTTGCCCAGGTAGACACACCGCAGGGTCAGGCCGAAGCTGTCGCAGGCGCGCTGCCGGAACCGACGCAGGGGTCCTTTGACAAGGGTCTGCTGTTCGACGGGAAATCCATTGCAGGCCTTTTGCCCTTTTCTTTCAATGATGTGACTTTTGAAAAGAACGCCAGACTGACGGGAAATGAGATCACCTTTGATTTCCCGGATGATCGCGGCTGGGCCAAGCTGGGTTTGGCCACGCCCAACGCCGTCGTCGCAATGCCAGCGCGTGACAGCGCAACGACCCAACGCATCACGGCCATCATGGACGCGGACAAAAGCACCGGCATTTCCTTTGCCCTGTCTGCGCCCCCAGATGCGGAAAAAGACCCCGATACCGTCCATGACGTGAAGCTCCAGTTCAGCGCAGCCGGCGACGGCATCGGCAAGCTGGAGGTGACCACCCGGGAACCGCGACAATCCGTCAAGGCAACTTTTGCATGGCCCAAGGGGGAAACCGTGCTGAACGTCCTGTTGCGGCCGGATCAGGTGATTGATGTGCGCGACGGCAGCGGAACCCAATTGGCCCAAGCGGCGATGAATGCCGATTTTGCGGGCCGTCAGTGGGCACTGCAAACCTTTGTGCAGGTGCCTCAAAAGAACCGCGCAGCATCGCTTGTTCTGAAACGGCTGTCGTTTGACACCATACCCTTTGAACCCGGCCCCAAGGTTGACGCGATCGCAGGAGACGCACGGTCTGTCGTCGTTTTTGATGGTACGGCCTTTGACCCTGTTTGGAAACTCGTGTCGCGCCGCGAGGCCGAGATTGCAGGATTTGCGCGCCTTGCAGATGGTGCGTTGCGGA
>JAUSPL010000301.1 GCA_030656535.1 Gemmobacter sp. | reverse complement strand
CCCGCACCGGTGCCAAGGTTTCCTCCAGCGCGTCGGGAAAGACGTTGTTTTGGTACTGACGAAAAAACTCGCGGGTAAAAATGCTCTGGACCGCGCGGCGCTTTTCCTTGTGCGCTTCCCCGTGCAGCACGACCACCGTGGTCGGCAGAAAGACCGGATCGGCGTCATACAGCGCCTGCATCAGATCGGGTATGCGCAAAGTCGGCTCTACATCCGCAAATCGCGTCACATTGGTCTGCATCTTTTCCTCCCCCTCAAGGCCCCGCCGGGCCCTTGGTTGTCATCAGAAATTCGATATGCCCAGCGCCAGCCCACCGTCGACAACCAGCGATGCGCCAGTCGTCCATTCGGCACAGACAAGATGTGCTATGGCCTCGGCCAGTTCCTCTTCGGTGCCGATCCGGCCCAGCGCGTGCGAATCCTCCAACGCCTTCATCCGGACAACCTGCTGTTCTGCGGTTACAATTCCGGCCCGAATGTTCAGCTCGGTCGATACCGCACCCGGCAGGACACAGTTCACGCGGATTTTCTTTGGCCCAAGTTCGGCGGCCAGAACCCGGGCCAGCACTTCAACCGCGCCTTTTGTCGCCGCATAGGGGGACGCACCGGGATAGGCACGACGGGTATGGACCGAGCCGGTAAAGATCACGGCGCCTTCGGTCTTTTCCAGATGTGGAACAGCCAGGCCGGTCAGGATCATGGCCGATACGACATTGGTATCAAACACGTCCAGCAGGGCGCCGCGCGTCATGTCGGTGATTGGCCCCCGCATCATGTTGCCCGCGTTGTTGATCAATGCGCCCAGTCCGCCACCATGGGCCACGGCCTCGTCCACGATGCGGCTGCAATCACTGTCGCTGGTGATGTCACCGACGACAGCCAGGCACGCAGGCCCGATTTCGGCGGCCACTGCCTGCAACTTGTCGGCGCGCCGTCCGCAGATCGTGACCAAGGCTCCGTGGCGCGCAAAGTATCGCGCCGTTCCGGCACCAATCCCCGATCCGCCACCCGTTATCAGCACAGACATGCCTTGCATCGATTTCATATGGCTTGGCCCTCTTGTTGTTGTGCCGCCCACAGAACGGCTTGTCTTGTCATCTTCGCCTGCCCCGCCACGGCGCATCCCGCAACATCATGGCCCAGCGTCAGAGTGGCGATCCGCGCGCGTCCCTCTTGCCGGACCCACGCAACGGGTGCGCCAGCCCCTTCGGGCGTCCGTCCCACTGCCAGAACAGTGACCGCAGGATCAATGACCAAATCACGATACAGTTCGTCGTGAAGACTGTATCCAGCCACCCCCGACGTCACCGGATGATCCAGCGCAGGCGCCACGACAATCTGTTCCAGATCGGCGGCATGAAAGGACTGTCCCCAAACCCAACCGCCACCCAACAGCCGCTGCCAGTCCGGCCAATCGGCAAAGCAGATACAGCCCGTATGCAATGCCACGATGCCCCCACCACGGGCGACATGGGCAAGAACAGCGCGCTTCAGGTCGTCGCCGACCGTGTAAGCCCATTCCTTGCGGAACGGTTCGTACTTCGGGTTTCCCAGCATTTGCCAATGCAAAGCCTGCACAACCAGCACCTGTGGCTGATCGCGATCCAGCGCCGTCGCACAATCGGCCGGATGCGTGACGACTTGCACCCCACAGCCGACGTCAGCAAGTTGCCCTGCCAACTGCTGCGAAAGCGCCGGAAAGTCGTGATATATACCCCCCGAAAGGATCAGCACCTGTGCCACGTCATTCCCTCGGCAATGCACGAAGAAGGCTGTGGCAGACCGCGCCGTCGACAACAAGCTGATGACCACTGATGTAGGACGCGTTATCCGAGGCCAGAAACCATGCCGCCTCTGCGATATCCTCAACCGTGCCAAGGCGACCCGTCGGCACCGCCCCGCCCCGCAGCGCCCGAACTTTTGCGTCCGCGTAAAAGGGGGCCGACATGCCACCGTCGATGAAACCGGGCGCTATGCAGTTGACGCGAAGCCCGTGTTCGCCCCACTCGATCGCCATCTGCTCGGTCAGTTTGCCAACCCCGGCCTTTGTTGCCGGATAGGCGCCCGAACCCGGCCCCGGCGTGACCGCGTTGATGGATGTCATGTTGATGATGATGCCGCTTCCGCGCGCGACCATGCCCTTTGCTGCGATCCAAGCGCAGGTATAGGTTCCGATCAGGTTGACCTGCGTCACACGCGCGAATGCCGCTGGCTCTTGATCCAGCAGCGGACCGAAGGTCGCGATCCCCGCATTGTTGATCAAAACATCGGGCGTGTCGCCAAAGGCCGCAAATGCGGCCTCGACGGACGCGCGATCCGTCACGTCAGCCTGCAGCGCCATGGCCCCGGGCAGCAGGGCGGCCGTCTTCTCGGCTCCCTCGCGGGACATGTCCAGAACCCCGACCCGGAACCCACCGGCGGCAAAACGAGCACAGATGGCGGCACCGATGCCCGCCGCACCGCCCGTCACGATGATGGATTTCATGCATTGTTTCCTTTGTACGGGGTCATCGTCACCGGATAGGACGAGAAATTCTTGCGGGACGTGTTGGCGTCCAGCACGGGCGGGTGCTTCGGGTCGGGCTGGACGTCACAACTCAACAGGGTCTGGACCAGTTTGGCGACAATGCCATATTGATGGGTTGCCGGGTCGGTCTCTGCCGTGGGGGCAAGTCCGCCATCCAGGTCGCGGCCCAGACACATGTGAGTGCCAAAGCCGAAGGTCAGCCCCCAAGCCGCGACATTTGCAGGCCGCGTGCGCGAGGGGTCGAATTGATCGGCCGTATCGCCGAAAATCGACGGCTGTCGGTTCGCCGCTGCAAAGTCCAGAACCACCCGCCCTTCGCCTGACATCGGGCAGCTTCCCTCGGGGCGACGCCAGGCCACCGGGCTGGCCGGATGCAGACGAAAGCTTTCATGCACGCAGCGCTGTACCAGAATCCTGTCGCGTCTCAGGTCCTGCCGCGCAGCGAGGTTCGGAAAGTGCGTGAAGATTTCATGCAGGGCATGCACGGTAGAATTGGCGGTGCTGTGCGATCCCGCCTGCAGAAAAAATGCCATCTCGCGCAAGATGACCTCATCGGTCAGTCCAAGCTTTTCCTGATCGCGCAGAAGCAAGGTCAGAATGTCTCGCGGCAAGTCATTCCCACCGGCTGCAAGTTCGGCCTTGCGCCGTTCTATGGACGTCGCCAGAAAGTTGACCCGCAGATCCTCGAGTGCGGCGCGCACTTCGGTCCGGACCGCCTCTTTGTCGCGGGTGGAATGCACCAAGGTCGCACCTTCGCTGAAGGTCTTGACCAGATGCAGCAGGCGGTCGGTTTCGGCGGCGGTTTTCAAGGGCCGATCAATCCCGGCAAAATCCGCCGTCAGGTTGATGGTCACGCGATATCCGAAATCGGTAAGGTCCATCCCTCCGCCTGACGACAGCGGAATCAGCACCTGATCCAGCGCCGGAGGAAAGACGTTTGCCTCGTAATACGCGAAATACTCTTTGCGCAGGATCGAAAATTCCAGCAGGCGCCGCTTGCGGTGCTCATCCCCGTGCAACGTCAGCAGCACATCGTCCATCACAACCCCGCCCTCGTCATAAAGGGCCTGCCGCATCCCGCGATCTGCCAAAACACGGGTGATTTCCTGATAGTCGGTTACGATGCGGTCAGACATTGGGTCTCCTCCGGCGCGCGGCTGGATCGGGGCTGTTGTGAAATGCGCATTCTCCCGCGCGGGGGGCTGACCGTGTCAGCGTGGCATCGTCATCAAAGCTTCCTCCCAGAGCCGATGTGACGATCAAATTCGAGCCAATCTTTCGCGCGCCGCAAGGTATAGTCAAATTCAATAAACCGAACTTGCATATCTAAAAATCAGATGAACTTGCCGGATCGAAACTCCGGTTTTGTCCCAAGCCCCCGGCAACAACGTTCGGCCGGGTCCCGGGCAACCCCTTGGTCAGGGGGTCATCGCAATCTGCGGGGCTGACGGATCTGGCAGGAACGCGACCGCGCCAGGCAAAAGTCGACCTGAAGGACGGTAGTCGCAGGTGTTGCGGCCTTCTGGGTGAGCGTGGCCAGTGTACCAATTGATGCCGACGACGTGCGCCATCCTTGACCTGCAGGACCTGATGCGAAACGCAGCGCGCGCAAGATGATGACGCTGGGGCGTTGCGCCCCCCTGCGCGCACGCCGTCAGACAAACAGGACGCCCTAAGGCACGGCGGCTTTGAACGCGCGCCGATTGGCCGGGGCCGTCCCTCAGTGCCGCGATTGCAGCAACGCCGCCCCGATGCGCGCACGCAGATCAGCCGGTTCCGCGGCAAGCGCGCTTGCAACCGCACGCAAGGCGCTGCGCGCTTCGTGCAACTGGTCGATCAGCGAGATCACAATACCAAGCGTGGCTTCGTCCAGATCAAGGTCGTCCGACAGCTCGCACAAAAGACGCAGCCGCGCGATGTCGATCTGGCGAAAAACCGGCCCCTGATCCGTATGCAACGGGATGACCACCTCTGCGGCGACAAAGGCGACAAGTCGGCTGCGGGTCAGGCCGGGGATCGCCGCAATGGTCTCGTGTTCCGAGAAGGGGTCAGTCATGACGCGGCCTCGTTCAGCATGTCTATGCGTGGGTCGTGGGGGTGTTCCTTGCGCCACTTGGTCAGGAACTCTCGCAGGGGGGTGTCGATCTCGGGGGGGGCCACGATACGAAGTTCAACCAGCTGGTCGCCCATGCCAGCCTTGCCCGACCGTGAAACCCCGCGCCCGCGCAGGCGCAAGACACGTCCCGAACTGGCGCCGGGCGGGATCGTCAGGCTGACGGGGCCGGTGATCGTTGGGGCGGTGACTTTGCCGCCCAGGACTGCCTCGTCGATCGTGATGGGCAGGATCACCAAGATGTCGTCGCCCTCGCGCTGGAATACCGCGTGCGGGCGGATCGTCAGGGTGATCAACGCATCACCCGGTGCTGCGCCGCCGTGGCCGGGGCTGCCCTTGCCACGCAGCCGAAGGGTCTGGCCGTCCTGCGCACCCGGCGGAATCCTGACCGCGACATCGCCGCCAGTCCCAAGCGTCAGGCGCATCTCGGCCCCGCGCGCGGCATCCAGAAACGGCACTTCAAGCGCATAGCGGACGTCGCCACCCGTCGCTTGAAAGCCTTGCCCCGAAAATCCCTGGGCAGGGCCGCCCCGCTGGCGCAGGATTTCGGCAAAGATATCGGCGGGATCGACCTCAGCCCCGAAGGGCGAGCGAAACCCGCGTTGTTGTTGGTAGGCATTGCCCGGCGCTTCGGCAAAGTCGCGATAGTACTGTCGCGGAGGGCGTTCGGCCCCGGAGGCGTCGATTTCGCCCGCATCAAACCGGGCGCGGGTTGCGGGATCCTTCAGCAGATCATAGGCGGCGCTGATCGCCTTGAACCGCTCCTCGGCCTTTGCGTCATCGGGGTTCAGGTCCGGGTGGCTGCTGCGCACCAGCTTGCGGTACGCCTGCTTGATCTCGGCGGCCGTCGCGGATTTGGTCAGGCCAAGCGTTTCGTAAGGATCGATCGGCATCACTCCGGCCTCGGCTCTTTTGTGCACTGGTTTTCGTAGCCCCCCACTTGTGCGGGACACCGCAGATATTCCATGGCGACTTTCGCCTGTCACTGATCCAGATCAACGTGATGGACGCGGCACAGCGCTAGAATGAGCCGAATTCAGTGTGGATTTTCCGATGGCCTGCGCGGGTCCGGTGCCATGACGCGACAGGATCAGAGCATGACACTACCAAAATCGGGTCTGC
>JAUSPL010000287.1 GCA_030656535.1 Gemmobacter sp. | reverse complement strand
ACCGCAGCGACGGCGCGCGGGGTTCTGCTGCGGGTTCAGGCGGTGATCGACACCGGCGGCCCGATCTCGTCATTGCTGGATGAACTGGCGGCCACAGGTGTCACAGTGCCCGCCGCCCTGCGCGACGTCCCCGCCGGTGTGCCTACGGTGAGCCAGCTTCAAGACAGCTTTCCCGAAGCGGCCCGTACTGCGGCTGCGGCCTCGATAAAGGTGTCCCCTGATGCGACCTTGGGCGACCGGACCCTGACCTTCTTGCGCAGGCATACCGGGGCGCGGTCCTTGACACCGCGCGACGGAGCTGACCCGGATGCCGTGCTGTCGCGGGCAGAAGCCGCGCTGCGCGGGGGCGATGTCGCCGGGGCCTTGGCACAGTTGGACCAGCTGCCAGCAGATGCACAGGCCGCAATGTCCGAATGGCGCGCAAGCGCACAAACCAGGGTCGCCGCGTCGGTGGCTTTGGGTGAACTGACAGCCGGCCTGTCCGGCAACTGAAGGGAAGCGCGATGTTGTGGTCCTTGGCGAAAGTCATCCTGTTCGTAGCGCTGGTCGGGGGCCTGGCCTTTGGGGCTGGCATGCTGTCAGACACCAGCGGCGGAATTCGCGTTGCGATGCTGGGCTGGGAGGTCAACCTTGGCCCTCTGCAGGCTGTCATCGCGCTGATAGCCCTGATGCTGGCCCTTTGGCTGCTGATGCGGATTGCCGGGCTGATCGTGGCGACAATCCGGTTCATCAGTGGCGATGAAACCGCGATTTCCCGTTACTTTGACCGCAACCGTGAACGGCGCGGGTATGCTGCGATGTCGGATGCGATCCTCGCATTGGCCGCCGGCGAGGGCCGGGTGGCCATGGCCCGCGCAACCAAGGCCGAGCGCCTGCTGGGCAAGCCTGAACTGACCACGCTTATCACCGCAGAGGCTGCGCAGATGGTTGGCGACAAGGAAAAAGCCAAAGAGGCCTACAAACGCCTGTTGGAAGATGAAAGGTCGCGGTTTGTCGGCGTGCGTGGCCTGATGAAGCTGAAACTGGAAGAGGGTGATACCGATACGGCGCTGAAGCTGGCAGAAAAGGCCTTCGCGCTGAAACCCAAACACGCCGAAACACAGGACATCCTGCTCAAGCTTCAGGCCGGTGCCGCTGACTGGAAGGGCGCGCGGCAGACGCTGGGCGCCAAACTGAAATCCGGCGCCTTGCCCAAGGACGTGTGGCGTCGCCGCGACGCCGTCATGGCGCTGCAAGAGGCCAAAGTGGTCATCGACGAAAACTCGACCATCGAGGCACGGGAAACCGCGATTGCCGCCAATCGCCTGTCCCCAGACCTGATCCCTGCCGCTGCGATGGCCGCACGCAGCTATATCGCGCAAGGAAACACCCGCAACGCCGTGCGCGTGCTGAAAAAGGCGTGGGAGGCCCAACCGCATCCCGATCTTGCGGCAGCCTTTGCTGAAATTGCAGCCGGTGAAACGCCCGTTCAACGTGTCAAGCGGTTCAAGACCCTGACCGACATGCACCCTGACCATGACGAAACCCGGATGCTGTCGGCAGAACTGCAGATCGCGGCGGAAGACTTTCCCGCGGCACGCCGGGCACTTGGCGATCTTGCGACCCGCCACCCCACTGCCCGTGTGCTGACGATAATGGCGGCGATCGAGCGTGGCGAAGGCGCCGATGACGCCGTCGTGCGCGGATGGTTGGCGCGTGCGCTGACGGCCCCACGGGGCCCCCAATGGACCTGCAACGCGTGCCACAACATTCACCATGCCTGGCAGCCTGTCTGCGAAAACTGTGGTGGCTTTGATACGCTGGCATGGGTGGAACCGCCCGAGGGCGCAGGCCCAAGCCCGACGCAAACCGAAATGCTGCCCTTGATCGTCGGGACCCCGGCCCATCATCTGCACGCCAGAACCGACCTCGTCGATGAGGCCGAGGTGGACCGGGGCGACCAGGACGCAGATGATGACACCGCACCAGCAAAGGCCGCAAATTGGGGCCCACTCAGATAAAAAGCCATCTGAGTTCCAGGTGGGTCCATCTTAAGCCAAAATTGCCGCGTTACCGCCAGGGCGATGGCTTGGTATGAAGTCGGTCATATCTATTGCCGACACGGCGTCCCCCCTTGAGGCGACGCAACATGATCGCCATCCGGTCGCGGGGGTTGTAAAGGCACTTTGTGTTGATCTACCGAACCTCGGCTGGACCGCAGACCTAAGAGGCCCGGCGCGGTGCCCATTTCCATCGACGCGTCGAGAGATCAATCCGTGCGATGGCTCTGAGCTTTCAATCGGCATCGGGTGACAAACCACAATGACGACGACGGTCGGCAGTGTCCGAGGACGTGGGGGAAATTTCCACCGTGCTGGTGGTGTAACCGGGGTGGCGATCGAGGACATCGGTTTATGGTGGAGTTTCGAGCTTCAGCCACGGACCGAGGAGAACCCCGATGACCGAGACCAACATGCCCTTGATCGAGCTTTTGCAAAAGCATGATGAGGGCGATTTTCTGCGCGCCGTGACCGAGGCCGTGCTTCAGACGCTGATGGAGCATGACGTCGAGGGCATGATCGGAGCTGGCCGCTTTGAACGCGGTGACGGCCGCCAGACATATCGCAACGGCTATCGGGATCGCGCACTGAAGACGCGGATGGGCGCATTGAACCTTCGGGTCGAAGCTGCGAACCGGGTCATACTTCCCGGGCTTCCTCGCGCCGCACCTCGGAGAAGGCACTGGTGGCGGTCATTCAGGAGGCATGGATCGGAGGGGTTTCGACCCGCAAGGTCGACGATCTGGTGCAGACCATGGGGCTGTCGGGCATCTCGAAGAGCACGGTGTCCAAACCTTGCAAGGACATAGATGACCGTGTGCATGAGTTCCTCGACTGCCCGCTTGCCGGTGAATGGCCCGATCTGTGGCTGGACGCGACCTACCTGAAGGTGCGCCAAGGCGGGCGGATCAACTCGGTGGCGCGATAATCGCTGTCGCGGTGAACACGGATGGGCGGCGCGAGATCATCGGCCTTTGCGTTGGCCCCTCGGAAGCGTGCGCGGGGAAAACGATCCCCCGGATCGTTTTCTGATCCCGCTTACCCTTCTGGACCAAGTTCTTGCGTAGCCTCAAGGGCTGCGGGCTGGACGGCGTGACGCTGGTGATCTCGGACGCCCACACCAGCCTGATGGCAGTAATCCGGCGCGTGTTTGACGCGACATGGCAGCGGTGCCGTGTTCACTGGATGCGCAACGCGCTCGCGCATGTGCCCAAGGGGCAGCACACCGTCGTTGCCGCCGCAATCCGGCAGGCCTTCAACCAGCCCGACCAGAAAGGCGCTGTGGAAGTCTGGCGGCACGTCGCCGATCAGCTCCGTCCCCGCTGGCCAAAGCTTGCCGCGCTGATGCATGAAAGCAAGGCAGACGTGTTGCCCTACGTGGCCTTCCCTGCCCAGCATTGCTCCAAGCTGCACAGCACGAACCCATTGGAACGCCTGAACAAGGAAGTGAAGCGCCGTGCCGACGTGGTCGGGATCTTCCTCAGTGAGGACAGCATCATCCGTCTGATCGGTGCGGTCCTCTTCGAGTAGAACGACGACTGCCAGAGCCAACACCGCTACATGATGGTCGAGGTCTTCAGCCAGATCGACACCGTACAGATTGCCCCGCTTCTAAGCATAATCACTCAAGCCGCCTGACCGATGATCCCAGATGGCCATCGCAAAGTTTACACAAGCTTGACGGACGCTACCCGACGGTCCCGGTCGACAAACGGAATTGCGCTGATAGCGAGGGCATCCCATTCCTGATCCTGAGAAAAGGCCGGCCTCAAAGCGTTTGCGCACTTGCGGAATCGACACCGCGCGGTTAAACGACGCATCGCGTAGCCCCAATAGCTCAGCTGGTAGAGCATTTCATTCGTAATGAAGAGGTCGGCGGTTCAAATCCGTCTTGGGGCACGCCATATTGAAAAGCAGCACCCACCGTGCAGTTCCAATAGCTTCAGTAAAAATACACATAAAAACAATCTGTTGATATGACTTAGTCGATTGCTCAGGGTGATGCGCTTGGGCCTTTTCAGCGGGACCACTTGCACTACAAAGGTCGTGTGATCCCACCGGGTCGCGCACTTTCGTTCATTGTGCCACCCACTGGCGCATCTTCTGCATGTTTTCGACGCTCTGTTTCACAGACAGATTTGTGTGTACGGACGCCGCCAGCATCCATCCCTGCGCTGCTGGGCGCAGGGATGCGCGTCGAAGCCTCGCAGATTTTGGGCCTGGGCAGATCTGGGGCGTGGATTGACGATTTGATTTGATCTGATCCTGACGCGGCAAGCGATGCAGCTCCATCGGCAAACATCCTTGAAACTGCGCCCGACGACCATACCAACCCTGAGGGACCTGCGAAAACCTTCACCAGTCCAATCCGGACTGGCAGCCATAGACCGAAACCCAGCGATCTGAGCGAAAAGCGCAAAAACCCAAGCTGGGCTGCCCACAGGTGCAATTGGGGCGCGGGGACAACCATATCGCCCAACGTGACGAGTGCAGGTTTAGGGCCTGTTGACGTTCATCTTGTTCCTATGATGGTAGTGGCGAGGGAGATGAAGGCGCTGCAGCTCTCGTCGGTTTTGCAGCAGTGCATGGCGATGCCTGTGTATTCCTTGTGCTTTCCGAAGAAGCTCTCGATCTGGTGCCGCCATTTGCAGGTGTGGTGATCAAAGTCTGCTGGGAAACGGCGGTTGGACTTGGGCGGAATGACGGCCTTTATCCCGGCACGGGTCAGCAGATCGCGCGGCCAATTCGCGTCAAACGCGCGATCGGCAAGGCGGTGACCGCAGTTCAGCCCCTCGATCAGAGCTGCCGTCCCGCGCAGGTCGTGGGCCTGTCCCGGCAGCAAACGGAAGTCGATCAGGGTGCCAAGCGCGTCGGTCAGGGCCATGATCTTGCAGGTTTTACCGCCACGAGAGCGCCCGATCGCCTGGCTTTGAGTCCCCCTTTGGCGCCCTGTCCGTGACGGTGGACCTTGACGATGGTGCCGTCGATCATGGCGTATTCGAAATCGGCATCTTCAGCTAAGGATCTGAATATGCGATAGAATACATCTGCCTTCCCCCATCTGCGAAAACGTTTGAAGACGGTGTTCCAGCCCCCAAATTCCGACGGAAGGTCACGCCACGGACCGCCCGTCCGGGCAATCCACAGCACCGCCTCCACGAAAAGGAGAGGGGCGGGTCCGGTGCGACCGGGATCACAGTCCCGGCCGAGACAGTGCGGGGCGATGATTTCCCGTTGAGTGTCCGTCAGTGCAGTCCGGATCAAGGTTGCCACCCATTTGGCAACCTTGAATCACTCGGCGGCAGATTTGGGACTCCTCAAACGTCAACAG